>NZ_CP104850.1:300000-435000 GCF_028864635.1 Cloacibacterium sp. TD35
TAAACCAAATTTGGCAAAATCTTCTGCGATTTTAGCTTTCCATTCTTCATGAAGTTGTTTGGAAGCAGGAGTTAAATTCAGTGCCACCAAATTTTCCTCTTCTTCTACTTCATCAAAAAGTCCACCTGTGTATTCCCAAAGATTTTCGAGAGCCGCTTCTATTCTTTTTCGGCTTTCTTCAGTTCCTTGAGCAAAAATGCGCATCCAAGTTTCAGTATGTGTATAGTGATATTTTACTTCTTTCAGAGATTTTTGAGCAATGGCTCTCAGGTCTTCATCTGCAGAATTGCTTAAATTTTCATACAATAATTTTTGATAAACGGCAAAGAAATAAGCCTTCATAATGGTATTGGCATAATCACCGTTTGGTAATTCTACCAATTGTGCATTGAGGTATTCTTTTTCCACACGAAGCATGGCAAAATCATCTGCAGTTCTGCCGTCATTAAATAAATTTGCTGCTAAATTATAGAAATTATTGGCTTGCCCCAATTGATCAAGAGCGATGTTAATGACCGCAATATCTTCTTCCAAGTACGGACCTTTTCCGCACCATTCTGCCAATCTTTGCCCCATTATCAGGGAATCATCTGCGAGTTTTAGGAGGTAGTTTTTCATTTTTTTAGAATCAAAAAATAAGAACCAAGAACCAAGATAAAAAGTCTTACATCTTGATACTTGAATCTAATTGTCTGTTTTACATATTCTTCACATCATTAGGAATTTGGTAAAAAGTAGGATGACGATAGAGTTTATCATCTGCAGGATCAAAGAATGCTTCTTTGTCTATCCCTTCACTTGTTACCACATATTTGCTGGGAACTACCCAAATAGAAGTTCCTTCTCCGCGTCTTGTATAAACGTCTCTAGCGTTTTGAAGTGCCAGTTCTGCAGTTGGCGCTTGAACCGTTCCTGCGTGTTTATGAGAAAGTCCTGGTTTGGTTTGGATAAAAACTTCCCACATATCTAAATTGCTCATATATTTTAGGTTGAGATTAAGGTTGAGTTTGAGTAGAATTTTCAGAAACTTTTGCAGCATACGTAATTGCAGCTTCTTTTACCCAAGCGTTTTCTGCTTGTGCTTTTCTTTTGGTTTCGAGGCGTTTTTTATTGCACGGTCCGTTTCCTTTTAAGATTTCATTAAATTCATCCCAAGGTAAATCGCCAAAATCATAGTGCTGTGTTTCTTCGTTCCATTTTAAATTTTTATCTGGAACTTTCAGTCCTAAAAACTCTGCTTGAGGAACGGTAACATCTACAAATCTTTGGCGGAGTGAATCGTTACTTTCTCTTTTTACTCGGTAATTCATTGATTTTTGAGAATTAGGAGAAGCATCATCATTCGGACCGAACATCATCAAAGCTGGCCACCAAAATCTATCTAATGCATCTTGAGCCAATTGTTTCTGTTCTTTGGTCCCACGGCAAAGCGTCATCAGAATTTCGTAGCCTTGTCTTTGGTGAAAAGATTCTTCTTTACAAATTCTGAGCATAGCTCTGGAATAAGGACCGTAAGAATTTCCCATCAACATTACTTGATTCATAATGGCAGCACCGTCTACCAACCAGCCAATCGCTCCAATATCTGCCCAACTTAATGCTGGATAATTAAAAATACTAGAATATTTGGCTTTTCCAGAAAGCATATCATTATAAGTAGAATCTCTGTCTGCGGCTATTTCTCCGTTGTTCAGCGTTTCTGTAGCGGCATATAAGTACAAACCGTGACCTGCCTCGTCTTGAATTTTTGCCAAAAGTGCCATTTTTCTTCTCAAACTTGGCGCCCTGGTAATCCAATTGGCTTCTGGTAACATTCCGACTACTTCAGAATGAGCATGTTGCGAAATCTGTCTTACCAGAAGTTTTCTGTAATCTTCTGGCATCATATCTTTGGGTTCTACCTTATTTTCGGCTTGAACGTATTGTAAAAATTTTTCTGTATCCATATTTTGTAACGCAAAGGCGCAAAATAATTTTTAAAAATTTTAATGTTTGTAAGACGCAAATTTTGCCTTTGGCAAAAAATTATAGTTTTCCGTCGCTTAAATCGTCTTTTATATAAATCCCTACTTTAGAATTTACAAATTCTCCTGCAACGAAGTTTATTTTTTGGTCTCCGTTGGTAATTTCATACTCTTTGAAAAAGTAAACTTGCCCTTCATAAGGTCCTTTTACTTCTACTTTTTTGTTGACACAATGCCAATAATAATTCCAAATGTTTGTGCCATTTATTTTAAACTCTTCGTTTTCATCGATGGCTTTTGCGAATTTCCAATTGACCATTTTTTTAAATTTTTTAGAATGAATTATACATCATAGTTCAGCATAACAATATTGGTAGTAGGGTGACACTGACAAGTTAATACAAAACCTCTTGCGACTTCGTCTTCGGTAAGCGCAAAGTTTTTTTCCATAAAAACCTCACCTTCCATCACTTGAGCTTTGCAGGTGCAACAAACACCGCCTTTACATGCAAACGGAACTGGTAAGTTTTCTTTCAATGCTTTATCTAAAATACTTTCTTTTTTAGAATTGAGATGAATAGAATACTCATCATCATCTATAATCAGCGTTACAAAACTTTCTAAGTTGGGTATTTTCTTGAATTCCTCGCTCATTTCTGCATTATCTTCATCATCTGGAGCAGAGAAATATTCATATAAAACCTGCAATGCAGGAACTTTTCTTTCTTTTTTCAGAAAATCCGAAGTGGACTTAATCATTTCGGTTGGTCCACAAATGAAAAACGTAGAATCTTCTGGTTTTATTTCGAAATTTTTATCTAAAAGTTGGCCTAGCTTTTCAATAGTGATTCTTCCTTCAAAAAGAGCATCTTCTTGTGGCTCTCTACTCAAAATATACGTAACCTGAAATCTCTCTGGGAATTGCTCTTTCAAGGCATCTAATTCTTCTTTGAGTAAAATATTTTGAGAGTCTTTATTGCCAAAAAACAATAAAACTTTAGCATTTGGCTCTTGAAATAATGCTTCTTTGAGATTAGACAAAACTGGAGAAATACCGCTTCCTGCTGCTATTCCTACATAGTTTTTGTGATTAGACGCGTGATAATTCGTACAGAAGTTTCCCATAGGTTGTTGCACTTCTACCTCATCATTTTCTTTAAGATTTTGATTAAGATAGGTAGAAATAGTACCGTTTTCCATCTGTTTAACTAAAATGGAAAGCGTTTGAGAATTTTCTGAAGGAGCATCTATGATAGAATAGGAACGGCGAAACTCTTCTTCACCAAAATTAAACTTGAGGTTAAGATATTGCCCCTGTTTAAATTTAAATTTATCTTGTATTGTAGAAGGTATTTCGAAGGTAATTTTTACCGCTTCATTTGTAACCTTCTGAATTCTAGCTACTTTTAATGTATAAAAATGGTTCATATCAATTCATTTCTTCGGAAGTAACCCGAGGTCAACAAATATAATATTTTATGCGAAAAATAAAAGATAAATTTATTTTTTCCCAATAGCGCCATAAAGTAGCATACTTGAGAGAAAATGGTAGTGTTTTTTTAAATCAAAATTTTCTTCTGGAATATGCCTATACACATTATTTAAAACACTTAGGGCGAGCTTAGTAGTTAATTCTAATTCATCATCATCTTTTACTCCTAGAGAGGTTAAGTAATTTTTAATTATTTGACCAGAAAAATCTCTGTAAGAAATAATGATTTGAAAATATTTGTTTTGTTCTTTAAAATCTACTTTTAATCTATAAATATTGGTAAAAAAAACATCATAGGATTTTACATTATAGAACATAGCCTCTAAATGATTGGTTACCAATATCCTTATTTTATCTACATATGACAAACCTGGAGTATTAATCTCAGCGTTTTTCTGCATAAGTCTGTTACGTACATCTTCACAAATCCACTCCATTATTTCTTCTTTTGACTTAATGTGAGCATAAAGTGATGCAGCTTTTACATTCATCACTTCTGCAATATCTCTCATTGAGGTATCTGCATAACCTCTTTTGTGGAACAAATCAAGAGCTACATTAAGTATCTCCTGTTGCCTAGGGGTGAGATGTTTCATTTGCGTAGGCGTTTATACAAATATACAATATAAAACTTTTAAAAAAATACGCATTTCATCATAAAATAAATAATTTTTAAAACTATTGATTATTAAACATCAAAACATACTTCAGAAATTCTTTCAATTTCCAATATTAGAAAAATTTCGAAATCAGAAATTTTGTCTCTAATTTTTTTGAAAATTATAGAAATCAGGAAATTTTGACTTGAAAAATACTTTAGAATACATTTTGAAGCATACCAATCAAAACCATTAATATGAACTTAAACCAATATACCACAAAATCACAAGAAGCCATTCAAAAAGCACAACAAATTGCGCTGGATTTTGGCCATCAAAGCATTGAACCACAACATTTATTAGAAGGTATTCTTCAAGTAGATGAAAATATTTCTGCTTTCTTAATGAAAAAATCAGAAGCAGACCTTAATCTTATAAGAGAAAAAAACCGTGAAGCTTTAGAAAAACTTCCAAAAGTAGAAGGTGGAAACATTTATCTTTCTCAATCAGCAAATAAAATTCTATTAGACGCTCCAAATATTGCCAAAAAAATGGGCGATGAATACGTAACCATTGAGCATCTTTGGCTTTCACTTTTAGATGTAAATTCTGAAGTTTCTAAAATTTTGAAAGATTCTGGAGTGACTAAAAACTCATTAGAAACCGCTATCAAAGAATTGAGAAAAGGAAGCAAAGCAACTTCGGCAAGTTCAGAAGAAACCTATCAAAGTTTAAATAAATATGCTAAAAATTTCAACGAGCTCGCCGCAGAAGGAAAACTAGACCCTGTAATTGGTAGAGACGAAGAAATAAGAAGAGTTTTACAAATTTTATCAAGAAGAAACAAAAACAACCCAATTCTGATTGGTGAACCAGGTGTAGGTAAAACCGCTATTGCAGAAGGAATTGCTCACAGAATCATTAGTGGTGATGTTCCTGAAAACCTAATGGATAAAACCATTTATTCACTAGATATGGGCGCATTAATTGCTGGTGCAAAATACAAAGGTGAATTCGAGGAGCGTTTGAAATCTGTAGTGAATGAAGTCATCAAAAGTGATGGACAAATCATTCTCTTCATCGATGAAATTCACACTTTAGTAGGAGCTGGTGGTGGAGAAGGCGCAATGGATGCTGCTAATATTTTAAAACCCGCACTAGCAAGAGGAGAACTCAGAGCAGTGGGCGCAACTACTTTAAACGAATATCAAAAATATTTTGAAAAAGATAAAGCTTTAGAAAGACGTTTCCAAAAAGTAATGGTAGAAGAACCAGACACAGAATCTGCGATTTCTATCTTGAGAGGAATTAAAGATAAGTACGAAGCGCATCATAAAGTAAGAATAAAAGACGAAGCCATTATTGCTGCTGTAGAAATGTCTCAAAGATATATTTCAGACAGATTTTTACCAGATAAAGCCATCGATTTAATAGATGAAGCTTCAGCAAAACTGAGAATGGAAATCAATTCTAAACCTGAAGAATTAGATGTTCTTGACAGAAAATTAATGCAGTTAGAAATAGAACTCGCAGCAATTTCTAGAGAGAAAAATGAATTGAAAATCAATCATCTGAAAGAAGATATTGCAAAAATTCAGGAACAAAGAAACGAAATTCATGCAAAATGGCTTGGCGAAAAACAAAAATCAGAAGATTTAACCGCCATTAAAAAAGAAATAGAATCTCTGAAATTAGAAGCAGAAAGAGCTTCCAGAGTTGGTGATTACGCAAAAGTTGCCGAAATACAATACGGTAAACTCAGAGAAAAAGAGGAAGATTTGAAAAAATTAGAACTCGAAATGCAAAATCATCAGAATGAACTTATCAAAGAAGAGGTAACCGCCGAAAACATTTCAGAAGTCATTGCAAAATGGACTGGGATCCCAGTTACCAAATTACTTCAATCTGAAAGAGAAAAATTACTAAATCTAGAAACCGAACTCCACCACAGAGTAGTAGGTCAAGAAGAAGCTACCACTGCAGTTGCAGATGCCATTAGAAGAAATAGAGCAGGATTAAATGACGAGAAAAAACCTATCGGAAGTTTCCTATTCCTTGGAACCACTGGCGTTGGTAAAACAGAATTGGCAAAAGCTTTGGCAGAATTCCTATTCGACGATGAGAACAACATGACCAGAATAGACATGAGTGAATATCAAGAAAGACACTCAGTTTCTAGATTAGTTGGTGCGCCTCCAGGTTATGTAGGTTATGACGAAGGTGGGCAATTAACCGAAGCCGTAAGAAGAAGACCGTATTCTGTGGTGCTTTTGGACGAAATAGAAAAAGCGCATCCAGATGTTTTCAATACGCTTTTACAAGTTTTAGACGATGGAAGATTAACCGATAATAAAGGACGAGTGGTGAATTTTAAAAATTCTATCATTATTATGACTTCCAACCTTGGTTCGCATATTATTCAGGAACGTTTTGACGCTGCACAGCGCGACAAAGATGACAATATCGATTTTGAAACTTTAGAAGCAACCAAAGAAGAAGTTTTCGGACTATTGAAACAATCTCTTCGTCCTGAATTTTTAAACAGAATAGATGAAGTGGTGCTTTTCCAACCGTTAAGCAAATCAGAAATTGGTAAAATCGTAAATTTCCAATTAAGAGGATTTAATCAAATGCTAGAAAAGAGAAACATCATCTTAACTGCAACCGAAGATGCTTTAAAATATCTAACGAACAAAGGTTATGACCCAGTTTTTGGAGCTAGACCACTGAAGAGAGTTCTTCAACAAGAAGTGCTCAACAGATTGTCTAAAGAAATTCTAGCCGGGAAAATAAATGATGGCGACAGAATTACTCTAGATTATTTCGAAGAGAGCGGGCTGGTTTTTCGACCAGTTGAAATATAACATTCATATTTTTCATATATAACTAACCATTTAAGTTTTTCATAGGAGATCCGTCTGGAATTTTTTCAGGCGGATTTTTCTTTTTTAAAACATTACAAAAATTTTATCTAAAAAATAAATCTTCTGGAATTTTTCCTATCAACATTCCAAAAATAGCTTTGAAAGACAGTCATTTAAATTACATAATTCGTAAAGATTTAAGTTATTTTAACACTCAAAACACAATTATAAAATGATTATAATGAATAAAAATTAAGGATTTTTGAAAAAAAATTTCAAAAAAATATTGTACAATAATTTTCAACTCTATATATTCGCAATTGTGAATTAAACATTTTATTTAAAAATTAATTTTATATGAAGAAATTATTATTCGGAGTTATGGCGCTAGGAATGTTAGCTGCATGTAACACAACTGAGGAAACTGCTAGCTTATCAGAAAGCACAGCTAGAACTGCAACTGCCTCTAGAAAGGCTTGTCCTTCTGAAGAAATCAGAGCAAACTTATTAAAAAGTGATGCTGGCGCAAGAGCTAGATACGCTGCCCTAGAAGCGAAAACTGAAAAATTCATCCAAGCTAAGAAATTAGGAAGAGTATTAGCTGATGGAACTGTAGAAATCCCTGTGGTTGTAAATTTACTTTACAGAACTACTGCAGAAAATTTATCAGACGCTAGAATCGCAGAACAAATTAACGTTCTTAACAAAGATTTTGGAGCAACAAACTCAGACGTTAGTAAAATTCCAGCAGAATTTACTTCAGTAGCTGCAGGTGATACTAAAGTAAGATTCAGACTAGTGAAAACTGTTAGAAAATCTACTAAGACAAGATCATGGAGAACTAATGACGCAATGAAAAAAACTTCATCTGGAGGAATTGACGCTACAGATCCAACACAATATTTCAACATTTGGGTTGTAGGTGATATGGGAAGCATCTTAGGATATGCTACTTTCCCAGAATCTGCTGGTCTATGGAATGATGGTGTTGTATTAGCTGCTCCATACACAGGTGTAACTGGTGCAACCGCTCCTTATAACCTAGGTAGAACTGCAACTCACGAAGTAGGTCACTATTTAAACCTTCGTCATATCTGGGGAGATGCAACTTGTGGAAACGATTTCGTAGCTGACACTCCTACTCAAACTGGTTCTAATGGTGGATCACCAAGCTATCCTTTATACAATACATGTGGTGGTGTACAAAGATCTGTTATGTTCATGAACTATATGGATTATGTATATGACTCTGCTATGTATATGTTCTCTGCAGGCCAAAGAGACAGAATGCAAGCTGTAGTAGCTGCAGGAGGTGTAAGAGCAGGTTTAAGAAATTTATAAAATTCTATACATCAATAAAAAAGCCGAATCTATGATTCGGCTTTTTGTTTTATCTGTTTTTTAGAAGAATCCAACCCGTTCTGGTATAATGACCATCTATTTCCAGTACATACCAATAAGTTCCCGAAGGCAAAAGCCTACCATTATATAATCCATCCCAATTAAATTTAACCAAATTTTCTGCAGTAAAAACCTGAGTCCCATATCTATCAAAAATCTTAAGTTTCACATTTGAGAAAAATTCTATATTAGAAACCTTCCAAACATCATTATAACCATCTTGATTAGGCGTGAAAGCATTTGGAATAAAAAGCACCGCCGAAGTAGCTACTGCCGTACAGCTATTAACCTGAGATTTCACATAAACCTGATAAATACCCGCAGATAAATTTTTAAAGATATTGGAGGTTTGCCAGTTTACATTATCTAATGAATAAAAATATGGTGGATTACCATTTTCTGCTATAATTTCTAGAAAATCCTCGCCACTTTTAACCTGAGTAATTACAGGAGTAACCCCTAGATTTACATTTACCGTTTGAATAGCTACACACCCTTTACTATCTGTAAGTTTTACAGAATATTGCCCAGGACTTGAAACTTGTAAAGTTTGACTTACTATTGGCGGAACCGTTTGCCATTCTGCAATAAAACCAACACCAACATCTAAAACAATATTTTCTCCATCACAAATAGAAG
Organism: Cloacibacterium sp. TD35; assembly: GCF_028864635.1. Lineage (NCBI taxonomy): Bacteria > Pseudomonadati > Bacteroidota > Flavobacteriia > Flavobacteriales > Weeksellaceae > Cloacibacterium > Cloacibacterium sp. TD35. Next base: position 308,960 of record NZ_CP104850.1, read on the forward strand.
TATCTTTTAAAACAGTGGAAAATGGAGCTTGTAGAATTTTAACTTTTACTTCTGTCCTTTCACTTTCGCAGCCGTTAACCGTTTGTGACACCCAAAAAGAAAAATCTCCAGCAATTGAAGTATTAGGAATTGGAGCGACTGAATCCCCAGTACCTCCTGTTAAACTAGTATACCATTTCAAATCAGTTCCGACTGCTGACAAAGATGCGGCAGTGGAATTTTGACAAAATTCATAGTTTGAAACGATAGGAGCCGATGGATTATCAAGAATATTAACCGAAATTTTCGCTCTTGCACTCTCACAACCATTTACCGTTTGGGTAATCCAAAAATCTTTAGTTCCAACTACAGAAGTATCAATAATAGGAGTATTTATACTTCCTACCCCACCAGTTGCAGAAGTGTACCAAAGTATATTATTTTCTGGAATCGTGAGGGTTGCGGTAGAATTTTTACAAAAACTAAAACTCCTATTGCTTGGTGCACTAGGATAACCATTGATTTTAACAGTAGAAACACCAGACATTACCCTACAAGAAGTCAAATTAATATTTGCAGCCTCGCCTACTATAAATCTGAATTGGTCATTATTCTGATAACTCCCTGCCGGAATGGTAATATTAGGATTACTTGTTGCGCCAGTTAAATTTATCCAAGTATTTCCACCATCAGAACTTTTTTGCCAAATATAATTTACATTTAGAAAAGTATTTGCGCTCATCTGCGCTGTAAGAATAAAATTTTGCGAATTATCACAAACCCCTGTTGTAAATATATTACCTAAAGTAGATGTAATAGAAGTTGATGGACCACAAGGCGAAAAACTTATATCATCTATAGCCAGATCGTTCCCGTTTCCTCCTGGTGAATTATTAATTAAAACTACATCTACTTCAGATGAAGAAGGATCTGATTTAAAATCCGTTGAAAAGTTTTTCCATACTTCTCCATTCTCTTCATTTAAATCTCCTGTAGAAAATGATTTTATAATAGCTCCTGAAGTACTTCTAATTTGAAACGTAACATTAGGTTTTATGATATTCGCTCCTGCTCTATGTATATTTAATATCCATGCAGAAAATAGGTAGGTTTGGTTAGGACATAAATTTGATACTCTTCTTCTATAAAATTCTCCTGGAGTATAATCTGCATTTACCACTAACATATTTCCGTAAGTTCCAGAGGGATCATTGGTATGATCTAATGATTTCTGCCAACCCCATGATAAATATTCAGTAGTATTTGAAATTGTATAACGGCCGTCATTTGGCGGAAATGTAGATGAATAAATGTAATTCGTAAAAGCTGGTGGCACTAATGCTGGAGAAATCGTTTGAAATGAATTATTTACCCTTCCAAAATCTTCAATAAAAATAGGGGCTCCAAAAGAACCTCCACATGTCTGAGAATTTATCCTTCCAAAGAAAACCAAATTTAAAAATAGTAGAAACTTAAAATAATTTTTCCACGACATTATTGCCTTTTTTTGAGACTATAAAATTAGGTATTTAAAATTAAAAATCCCGAAAATAATTTTCGGGATTAATTTATAGTTTTGGTTCCATTTATTAAGAAAGGAAAATCAAATTTAGAATCTGGGTCTGTTGTAAAATAGGTTTCATTCAAATTATTTACCACGAAGTAGAATCCATTATTATTTTTAATTTTACTCTGAGGTAAATGTGGTGCAAAATAAAAAAAGTTCGCTCCTTCATATTTAGTAGTCATTTTAAAATAATAATGACCACTTGATAAATTTAAATTTGGAATTTTAGCTTTTACACTATAAACCTGATGGGCTTCTGCTAGAGAAGTAGAATTGTAAGCAATCCTGTAAACATCTGTAGCCTGAGATTTTAAAAATAAATTAGTAGAAAATCCCCGAAAATCTTACGTGAAGTATTTAACCTTGGATCTCCATCATAAATTTCTAACATAACCGCACTCACAGGGAAAATATCATTTTCCAACCCTTTGAAAAAATAAAATGTAAACTCTTCAATATTCCAAGTTTCATTTCCTGGGACTACGAAATCATCTCCTATATAATGTCTCCTATTTTGAATAGTAGGATGCGTAAATGAATAAAAACCCAAGTTTATATATCCATTTTCAAGTTCACTCAAAGAAAATCCGGTAGGAGCTTGAACTCCAGTAGAGCTTACTTTTCCTGTTACCAAAGAACCATTATCATAGTTTAAAGAAGTTATTTCAGAAGTACTCTGCAAACCATCACTAGAACAACTGATTAAAGAAAATACAATTAAATTGGAAATAATTAGTTTTTTCATGGCATTTTTCCCAAATATAATAAAAATCCTTTATCCTATTTAGACTTTTTTGCTTTTATCATCATTTCCAGCATATCCCACATTTCTTGCGGAATTTGTTCTAGCATATTAAATTCTCCAGCACCTTGCAACCATTCTCCACCATCTATAGTTACTACTTCTCCGTTAATGTACGCTGAATAATCAGAAACCAAATACGCCGCCAAGTTTGCTAATTCTTGATGTTCTCCTACTCTTCTCAATGGCACTTTTTTTCTCATGTCAAATTTTTCGGCTAAATCTCCCGGCAATAATCTTTCCCAGGCTCCTTTTGTAGGGAATGGACCTGGTGCAATTGCGTTAAAACGAATATTATATTTCGCCCACTCTACAGCTAAACTTCTGGTCATCGCTAAAACTCCTGCTTTCGCACAAGCTGAAGGCACTACATAAGCAGAACCCGTCCAAGAATAAGTAGTAACAATATTAAGTACAGTTCCCGGAATTTTATTATCAATCCAATATTTTCCTACAGAAAGTGTACAGTTTTTGGTTCCTTTCAAAACAATATCCAAAATAGAATCAAAAGCAGAATGCGTCAATCTTTCGGTTGGTGAAATAAAATTTCCTGCAGCATTATTGAGCAAAATATCTATTCTACCAAATTCTTTTATCGCAGCTTCTTTCATGGCTTCTACTTCGTCCCAATTTCTTACATCACAAGAAACACAAAGTACTTTTCCGCCAGTTTCTGCTTCTAATTCTGCAGCTGTCCCCTGTAATTTTTCTAAATTTCTAGAAGTGATCACTACTTTGGCTCCCAGTTGTAGAAAATATTTAGTCATGGCTTTTCCCAAACCACTTCCACCACCAGTAACGATGGCTACTTTATCTTTTAATGCGTTCTCCTGAAGCATAGGTTGTGTGTACATATTCATGACAAGTCTTGTTTAAAATTAATTCTTAAAAGTAAGCATTTATAAAATTCCGAGAAAAAAATCTGTTATGTAAAGAAGATAATTCACAAAAAAAGACCGCAAAATTGCGGTCTTTTCTTAAAATATTTTGAAAATTTCTAGTATCCGAAAATTTCTTCTAAAGAAAGTTTTTTTACTTCTCCTAGTTTTTTCATATCATCCATAGAAACTCTTTTTTCAGAAGCTACAATTGCATACGTGTAAGGTTTTCCTGAGAAATAATTCTGGTGGAATTTCTTAACATCTGCCATCGTAATTTTATCTACCGTTTCATACATTTTCTTTCTAATGTCATCACTTAGACCTAAATTTTTAGCGTTTAAATAGTTATAAATGATACCATCTTGAGTAATCCTCTCTGTTTGAATATCTTTTTTCACTTGATTTTTAGCCAATTCTAAATTTTTAGTCAATTCTGGCATTTTGGTTAGCAATTCGTTCATGGCAACCGTAGCATCATTAAATTTATCTGCTTGAGAACCTACATAACCTAATAAATAGTAATCTTGGTCTTTTTTCTGTGGCTGAACATAATATCCGTAAGTACTGTAAGCCAAAGCTTTACTTTCTCTGATAGTTTGGAATACTAAACTTCCCATACCTCCACCGAAATAGTTATTGAAAACATTAACCATCGTAGTTTTTTCTGGATTGTAGGTTTCTGTATTTCTAATCCATCTAGTTTCTGCCTGAACCATATCATAATCTGCAAAAAGCACTTGATTTTTAGCAGGAACTTCTTGTTTGAAAGTTTTTGCTGGAGCTGCTACTGCAAAATTTGCAGGAACTTGATGCAATGTTTTCAACTGAGAAACAAAATTATAAATAGGAGCTGGTCCGTAATAAATTACCGTTTGCTCATAATTATTTAGATTTTTAATTCTGTCTACCAATTCTTGAGCGGTTACAGCATTCAGTTCTTCATTCGTCAAAACATTGTTGAATTTATTTTGAGTACCATAAAGCGCATAACTAGTTAAACCTTGTAAAATAGCACCTTTATTTGCTTTAGCATCTTTTCTAGCTTTATTCAATCTTGCTTTTAGCGCAGCTAAAGCTTTTTCGTCTGCTTTTACATTATTTACCACCTCTTCGTACAATTTCACTGCATTTTCGAAATTTTCTTGTAAACCTTCGATATTTACCGTAGTGTATTCTTCTCCTGTAGAAACATTAAAACTACATGCAATTTTGTAGAATGCTTTTGAGATTTCTTCGGCAGTCATTTTATCAGTCCCTAAAAACTGAATGTATTGAGAAGCTAAACTTTGTTTTTTATCATTCAAAGAACCGATTTTGTAACGGTAGCTTAATCTGAAAATATCATTGTCTTTGTTTGGAACGTAAAGCACTTCTGCTTTTCCTAATTTAGATTTCTGAATATCTTTTTTGTAATCTAAGAAAACTGGTTTTGCAGCAGTTGCAGGCATTTCATCAATCATTTTCACAAATGCTGATTGCTTATCTGGATTGGTTTCTACTGGTGTAATTGATGGTTTTTCAATTTTTACAGTCGCAGGAGATTCTCCTTTTCTTTTAAGAACTGCTACATAATTGTCACCAAAATATTTATTGGCAAAAGCTACGATGTCTTCTTTTTTGATTTTAGACAAATCATTTACATAAGCAACTTGGTCTCTCCAGTCTAATTCTGAAGTGAAAGCATCCATCAAAACGCTAGCTCTATCACCGTATTTTTCGGTTTCATAGATTTTGTTTTTCTTGATGTTATTGATGATAGAAGTGATTAATTGGTCATCAAAATTTCCTTTTTTAAGGTTCTCGATTTCATTTAATACCAAAGCTTTTACATCTTCTAAACTTTGACCAGAAGTTGGTGCAGCAGAAAGATATAAAATTCCGTAATCAATCAATGAATAAGTGAAAGCTGAAGCTCTCAATAATTTTTGTTTTTTAACCAAATTCAGGTCTAATAAACCTGCTCTTCCGTTGGTTAAAATTTGACCAACTAAGTCAGCTAACAAAGCATCTTTATCTTTATTTCCTGGCAATCTGTAACCGATGGTTAAGTTTTCTGCATCTGGGCCTACAATTTCTTTTACAATTGGAGCCGTAATAGCATCTTCTGGCTGGAAGGTGTATTTATCAAATGGTTTTGGTTGCATGTAAGAAAACGCCTTGTCTACTTTTGCAATTACCTCATCTGGATTGAAATCACCAGAAAGAATAATTCCCATGTTATTAGGAACGTAATATTTATTAAAATACTTTCTGATTTCAACTAAAGAAGGGTTTTTAAGGTGTTCTACCGTACCAATGGTTGTTTGTAAACCGTAGTTATGTTTTTTGAAAAGATTAGAGAATAAAGTTTCAGAAACTTTTCTTCCGTCATTATCCAGCGTTCTATTTTTTTCTTCATAAACCGCTTCTAATTCAGTGTGGAAAATTCTAAGTGTAGGATTTCTGAATCTTTCTGCTTGTACTGCTAAATATTTATCTAGAGAAGCACTAGGAACATCATCTGTATAAACCGTTTGTTCAAAACTTGTAAAAGCATTGGTTCCTTGAGCTCCCATTGCAGACATCATTTTGTCATACTCGTTTGCAATTGCATATTTTGCGGCAACTCCAGAAACTGAGTCTATTTTTTTATAGATGGCTTTTCTTTGAACTTCATCTTTAGTAGAATTATATTGCTCGTATAATGCGTCTATTTTTTCTAATTCTACTTTTTCTTTAGACCAATCTAGTGAACCGTATTTATCAGTTCCTTTGAACAACATGTGCTCTAAATAATGTGCCAAACCTGTATTGGTTGCAGGGTCTGTTTTACTTCCTGCTTTAATGGCAACATAGGCTTGAATTCTGGGATCCTTATTCGTAGGACTTAAAATAACAGTTAAACCATTCTTCAAAGTGTAGAAACGCGCTTTCGCTGGGTCATTGGTTACATATTTATAGGTGTAACCGCCACTCGAAGCTTCTTTCCACTGGAACTGGTTTTGGGCAAAAGCAGCCACAGAAACTAAGACTGCAGCAAATGCCAAAGTAAGCTTTCTAATCATATTGAACTCATTTTTTTCTATTAGACGCAAAAAATGTTAAAATGTTTCTTAAACATTCATATTTTTTGAAAAAGAAGAATTTTATCGTTCAAACAACAACCTTTCTCCGTGTTTTTCAGGAGAAACTTTACCATTTTCGAAAGCAAGAAAACCATTGACGAATGTATGTGTAATTTCTGAATGAAAAGTCTCGTTTTCTAGCGGACTCCAACCACATTTTGAAAGAATTTTTTCTTTTGAAACTGTAGATTTTCCTTGAGGATTAATGAGTACCAAATCTGCTTTGTAACCTTCTCTTACATAACCTCTTTTTTCAATTTCGAATAAAATAGCAGGATTATGACACATTTTTTCAACCACTTTTTCTAAAGTAATTTTTCCTTTTTTGAAATATTCAAACATCACCGGCAAAGAATATTGAACCAAAGGTGCTCCAGAAGGACATTTCAAATATTTATTATCTTTCTCTTCCAAAGTATGCGGAGCATGATCGGTTGCAATAATATCAATTCTATCATCTAAAAGCGCTTCCCAAAGTCCGTTTTTATCTTTTTCTGTTTTCACGGCAGGGTTCCACTTGATTAAAGAACCTTTGGTTTCATAATCTTCATTGGTAAAATGAAGATGATGCACACAAACTTCCGCGGTGATTTTTTTGTCTTTTAACGGAATATCATTTCGGAAAAGCTCCATTTCTTTTGCGGTAGAAAGATGATAAATATGCAATCTCGCTCCAGTTTTTTTTGCCAATTCAATTGCCTTTGAACTTGATATATAACAAGCTTCTTCGCTTCTGATGAGATGATGAAATTTCACAGGAATATCTTCTCCGTATTGTTCTTTATAGATCTCTGTATTTCTTCTGATGGTAGCTTCATCTTCACAATGCACACAAATCGGCATTTTTACTTGAGAGAAGATTTCTTCCAAAATTTCGGGATTATCTACCAACATATTCCCTGTAGAAGAGCCTAAAAATAGTTTAACGGCTGCTACATTTTTCGGATTGGTTTTCAGAACTTCTTCTAAATTATCATTGGTTCCGCCCATCGAAAAAGAATAATTGGCGTAAGATTTCTCCGAAGCAATTTTGTATTTTTCTTCTAAAAGCTCTTGCGTTACCGCATTGGGAACGGTGTTCGGTTGTTCTATAAAACTAGTTACTCCACCTGCAATTGCTGCTTTTGATTCGCTTTCTATATCGCCTTTATGCGTTAAACCAGGCTCACGAAAATGCACTTGGTCGTCTATCACCCCTGGAATAAGAAAAGAATTTTCGGCGTCAATAATTTTATCTACATTTTCTTCGGAAATAGTTGATGAAATTTTTGCAATCAAATCATTTTCAATCAATACATCAGATTTAAAAATCTTCCCTTCATTTACGATTTGTGCATTTTTAATTAAAGTTTTCATTTTACTTTTAGATTTATACAAATTTAGTCTAACTTTTGACTAAAGTCAAAATAATTTGGCTTTTTATATTGAGTTTAAGTCTCTAAAAAAGTGATTTAATAAAATTATAAAATCCAGAATATTAAATTTCAAATCTTATCTTTACTTTTGCAATCTAAAAACACTAAAAAATTGTATAAAAAACTATTCGGACAGACTGCCATTTATGGCTTAAGTTCAGTATTAGTAAGGATTTTTCCTTTTCTCATCGCTCCTATTGTTACACGAGCATTTGGGCCAGCTGCATCTTCACCATTTGTAGATTGGTACTCTATTGCTGGAGTTATTACGGTTTTTTTAACACACGGAATGGAAACTTCGTTTTTTCGTTTTGCTCAAGAAGATGATATTGACAAAAAAACCTTAATCTCTACTACTGCACTTAGCATTCTTTCTGTAGGGTTCATTTATTTGATTTTAGGTTATGTTTTCAGACAAGAATTAGCAAACGCTTTTGAAACACCAGACCAAGTAAATTTTTTGGTCATTTTCTTATTCATTTTATCTTTTGATGCGTTTTCTACAATTCCTTCAGCGGTTTTAAGACTCGAAGGAAGACCTATACAATATATGCTTTCTAAAGTAATCGGTTCATTGGTTTACTTTTTTCTAGTGGTATTTTTCATCAAATGGTTGCCTAAATTTCCAGAGGGAATTCTTGGGCTAAAATATAATCCAGAAATTGGGGTAGGTTACGTTTTTATTGCCAATTTGGTTCAGAGTATTGTGACTTTGGCGATTGTGGGCAAAGAGTTTGTTAATTTCAGTATCAAAAAATTTGATTTTCAACTTTGGAAAAGAATTATGAATTATTCTTGGCCAGTAATGATTGCAGGTTTGGCTGGAATTGTAAACCAAACACTTGACAGACAGTTTCTTAAATATTTACTTCCTGATAAAGAAGCACGCCATCAGATTGGAGTTTATGGCGCTGTTTACAAAATAGCCACTTTTATTACGGTTATTAGGCAAGCTTATCAGTTAGGAATTGAGCCTTATTTTTTCAGCAGTTTCAAAGATAAAAACAATCACAAAACTTATGCAGTTTTGATGGACGTTTTCGTAATTTGTAATTGCTTAATTTACATGGGATTGATGGTAAATCTTCAATGGATTTCTGAAAAATACTTGAGAAATCCACTTTACTACGAAGGCATAGAAATAATTCCGATGGTGATGTTAGGTGCTTTATTTTTAGGGATTTATCTTAACCTTTCTATTTGGTACAAACTTTCAGACCAAACTAGAGTGGGTTTATATATTTCTATCATCGGAGCAGCAATTACAGTGCTCATTAACGTTCTTTTTATTCCAGAATATGGATATTGGGCAAGTGCAACTGCTGCATTAGTAACCTTCACGAGTATGATGGTAATTTCTTACATTTGGGGAAGAATAAAATATCCTATTCCTTATAACACAGGTAAAGTTATATTATACTTATTTATTTCGGTTTCTCTTTCTATGATTTCGTTTTATTATTTTAGAACCAATTATATTGTAGGGAACTTATTTTTAGCATTATTCATAGGTTTTGTAGCCTTTAAGGAACAAGCCATTATCAAAAGAATTTTAAAAAGATGACCATAAAAGTAATCAACAAATCAAAACACGCTTTACCAAAATACCAAACTGCACTTTCTGCAGGAATGGATTTATATGCTAACATTTCTGAACCCATAACGCTGAAATCTTTAGAGAGAAAATTAATCAGCACAGGTTTATTCATTTCATTGCCAGAAGGTTACGAAGCACAAGTAAGACCTAGAAGTGGTCTTGCTCTAAAAAACGGAATCACCGTTCTGAATACTCCAGGAACAATAGACGCTGATTATCGTGGAGAAATTGGAGTAATTTTAGTAAATTTATCGGCCGAAGAATTTACCATAAATGATGGCGACAGAATTGCTCAGATGGTTATTGCCAAACATGAAACCGCAACTTGGGAAGAGGTAGACACCTTAGAAGAAACAGAACGCGGAGAAGGAGGTTTTGGCAGTTCAGGAGTGGCTAAAAAATAACAGTTAAAAACACTAATACATTAAAACCATATAAACTATGAAAATTATAGTTCCAATGGCAGGACGTGGCTCTAGATTAAGACCACACACCCTTACAGTTCCTAAACCATTAATTCCTATTGCAGGAAAACCAATTGTACAAAGATTAGTAGAAGATATAGCAAAAGTAGCTGGCGAAAAAATAGATGAAATAGCATTTATCATAGGAGATTTCGGGCCAGAAGTTGAACAATCTTTAATAGAAATTGCAGAAAAACTAGGAGCAAAAGGAAGCGTTTATACGCAAGACGAACCTCTAGGAACAGCTCACGCTATAAAATGTGCAGAACAATCAATGCAAGGAGACGTGGTAGTAGCATTTGCTGATACCCTTTTCCGTGCTGATTTTAAATTAGACACCAATTCTGATGGAGTGATTTGGGTAAAAAAAGTAGCCGATCCTTCTGCTTTTGGTGTTGTGAAATTAGACGATTATGGTTTCATCACTGATTTTGTAGAAAAACCACAAACTTTCGTTTCAGATTTAGCCATTATTGGAATTTATTATTTCAAATCTGCAGAAAAACTGATGGAAGAAATTAATTATATCATGAGTAATGATATAAAAGTAGGTGGTGAATATCAATTGACTACCGCTCTAGAAAATCTTCGTCAAAAAGGAGCTAAATTCTCTCTAGGAAAAGTAGATGATTGGATGGATTGCGGCAATAAAAATGCAACCGTAGAAACCAATGGTAAAATCCTTCAATACGAAAAAGAAGAATTTGCAAATTCCCCAGCATCAGCAGAAATAGAAAACAGTCTTATTATTCCTCCATGTTTTATCGGGGAAAATGTAAAAATTAAAAATTCTAAAATCGGGCCTTATGTTTCTTTAGGAAACGGAACTTGCGTAGAGAATTCTAATATCGAAAATTCTTTGATACAAGAAAAAACAGTGATTAATCATGGTAATTTAAGCAACTCTATGATTGGTAGTAACGCACAGTATTTTGGCGTTTCTAGAGAAATTTCCTTAGGAGATTATTCGGTGCTAGATTTCTTATCAAAAGTAAATGATTAATCTACTATAAATCAAATAAATAACCAAACCACACAAAACATTTTGTGTGGTTTGGCGTTAAAATTGTAATGTTCTTCCACAAGTAACATTTACAATCATAAAATATGAAAAATTATATACTTATCCTTATTTCATCATTAGCTTTATTATCTTGTAAAGCTAGAAAAACCGTAGAACCAACTCCAGCTCCTGCAGAAAATGTAAGTTCTAATAAAGCTTTTTTTGAAACAATTACTAAAAAAGATGCTTTTGAAAGTTTAAAAATTACCAGTAAAGTAAATGCGGAGACAGACAAATTTATTCCAACCATTGATGGAACATTTTACATAGAAAATGACCAAAAAATTTGGGCAAATTTCTCATTCCTTTTTATGTCTCAAGCAAGAGCCAATATTACTCCTACAGGAATCAAAGCCTACGAAAAAATAAATAAGACGTATATAGACTCTAATTTTGACTACATCAATAATCTTTTGAAAGTTAATTTCATAGATTACAGTGCTTTACAAAATTTACTTCTCGGTAAAACCTTTATTCCAGTCAATGAAAAAGATTATACTTTCTTACAAAATGAAAACGGTTATTTGCTTAATTCTGCTAAAAACCAAATCATCACGGTAAATGGCAAAACCAGTGAGTACAAAACTTCATTAGAATATTCTCCTGAATTGGCTTTGAAAAAGGTATTTTTACAAGATATTAAAAACAACAATAGCCTAGAAGTTAGCTATAATGATTATGAAACTTTAGGCTCACAAAAACTCCCAAAAAGTGTTAAAATAATTATAAAAGCACAGAAAACAGACCAAATTTTAATAGAAAATACGAAATTTGAATTTTTGAAGATGGAAACTCCTTTTTCCATTCCTACTAATTATACAAAGACAGAAATTAAATGATGCATAAGAAACTGAGTTTATTATTAGGATTACTAGCCTTTAGCATTTTCTTTTCTCAACAAGGAAGAAAAGAACAACTGCAAAAACAAAATTCAGAGCTAAAAAGACAAATTGCTACCATTAATGCTACTCTTGCAAAAGCCAGAGGAGAAGCAAAACTATCTCTTGCTTACCTTAATGATGTCAATAAAAAAATTGCACTCCGAGAAAGAGTTTATAATAACACTCAGAAAGAGAAAAGATTCATAGAAGATGACATCTACCTCCGTCAGTTAGAAATCAATAAATTTAACCGTGAACTAAAAGTTCTTCGTAAAGAATATGCTGATATTCTAGTAAAAGCATACAAGAACAAAGGTGTTCAAAACAAAGTAACCTTCATTCTTTCTTCCAGAGATTTAGGCGAAGCACTAAGAAGAGTACAATACATCAAGCAATACGGAGAATATCAAGATAAAAAAGCAGCTGAGATTAATCAAAAAGCAGCTCAAATCAAAAAATCCATCGGCTTAAAGCAAAAATCTGTAAAAGAAAAAGAAAACCTTCTTAATAAACAAAAACAAGAACTCGCTGTAATTCAGGTAGAAAGAAAACAAAAAGAAGTACTTCTAGAAGAGTTTAAGAAAAATGAAGCAAAGCTGGTTGCTGAACTTAAAACAAAGCAAGCCGAAAATAAAAAGGTAGAAAATGCCATCAGAAATCTCATCAATGAAGAAATAAAAGCAGCTAAAGCTAAAGCAGAAGCAGATAAAAAAGCAGAAGCAGAAAGAATAAGATTGGCAAAAATTGCCGCTGAAAAAGAAAAAGCAAAAATAGATGCTGCAAAAAAAGCAGAAACAGAAAGATTAGCTACTGAAAAGAAAAAAGCAGAAGAAGAAGAAAGAAAGGCGGCTAAAATAGCACGTGAAAAAGCAGAAGCAGAAAGAATTGCTAAAGAAAAAAATGATGCTAAAAAAATAGCAATAGCAGAAAAAGAGAAAAAAGAATCTGAAGAAAAAGCAAATGCAGCTAAAGCAAAAGCAGATGAAGCGAGAAATGCATCTCAAGCATTGGCAGATAAAACAGATAAAGAAAAAGCAGCTGTAGAAGAGAAAAAAATGAAAGACTTCGGTGTGGGAGCAATTACCGCAGGAAGTAACTTCGCAGCGAATAAAGGAAAAATGTCTTTCCCTGTTCCTTCTGGACAGGTTACCGAAAGATTTGGCAGACAACCACACCCAGTTTTCAAAGGAATTACTATTGAAAATAACGGGATAAAGGTTGTAGTTCCAAATGGAAGTAAAGCCAGATGTGTATTCCCAGGTGTTGTGAGCAACATTTTGGTAAGTGGTGGCGCAAAAACAGTATTGGTTAAGCATGGAGATTATTTCAGCATCTATGGAAACTTAGAAAATGTAAATGTTGCCAAAAACCAACAAGTCTCTGCAGGAACCACAATTGGAAGCATCGGAACCGATTTTGATGGGAATTTCGCCCTTGATTTTCAAATTTGGAATGGAGCCAATCCAGTTAATCCATTAGATTGGGTTTCGTATTAAAAAATCCTTACATTTGTAAAAAATTTTCAAAATGATTTCACCAATTATTATACTATCACTTTCTTGGCAGCATATGCTAATTGTTGCTGTAGTACTTTTATTACTTTTCGGAGGTAAAAAGATTCCTGAATTAATGAGAGGGGTTGGTAGCGGAATTAAAGAATTTAAAGACGCTGTAAAAGAAGACGAAAAAAAGCCAGAAGATAAATCTCAAAATCCTTCTTAAAATGTCTTTTACCGAACACGCTTGGAATATCTTCAACAAATCTGTTGAAGATTATCATTTACATGATAATGTAGACTTCCCTATCAATAATCCATTCGAAAATGGAAGTTTGGAACATCTTTTGTATACTAAGAATTGGATAGATACCGTTCAATGGCATTTAGAAGATATCATTAGAGACGAAAATATTGATCCGGTAGAAGCACTACAATTGAAAAGAACAATTGATGCTTCTAACCAAAAAAGAACTGATTTAGTGGAATATATTGACAGTTATTTTTTCCAAAAATATCAAAATATAACTCCTAAATCTGATGCTAAAATCAACACAGAAACTGTAGCTTGGGCAATTGATAGATTTTCAATTCTTGTTTTGAAAGTGTACCACATGAACCAAGAAGCTACTAGAGAATCTGCCTCAGAAGAACATAGAGCAAAATGTACAGAAAAGCTCAATGTACTTCTAGAACAGAAAAAAGATTTAAGCCAAGCGATTGATCAATTACTTTTGGATATAGAAAACGGTGATGTTAAGATGAAGGTATACAAACAAATGAAGATGTATAATGACGAAAGTCTTAACCCTATCCTTTATCAAAAATCTAATTCATAAAATGAGAAATATAATAAATTTACTTTTCGCCTTGCTTCTATTGACTTCGTGCTCGGTAGAAAAAGTAAATTTATCTCCTTTGTCTAATAGTTTTTCGAATTATTCTACATCAAGTAGTTTTTCAGAAGAAACGTATAAATCTATGGAAAGAGTGAATTACCTCTCTGAAATTACCAATACGCTTTCTGAATTTCCTGTTTTTAAAAATCAAAAACTAAATGCGGAAGTTTATAAAATGAAATTGCATATTTCAGACTATATATACGCAATCAAACAAAATAATAAAGAGGAAAAAACAAAGGCTTATAACAACTATACCAATTCTTATAAAACTATTCAGACCTTAAAAACAAGCCTTCAGAAAGACGACTTAGAATTAATGAATAGATATTTGGCTAAAATTAAAACAAATATTAGTCTTATAGATTCTTTCGATGGTAAAGAATCTAAGTAAATCTTACCTTTACACTAAAAATTAGATGATAACATTACAGGCAGAATCATTAGTTCCTACCGATTATGGAAACTTTAGAGTGATGGCTTTTTCTGATAGTGAAAAAGACTGGATGCCTCATATTGCATTGGTTGCAGAAAACACAGATTTTGCTAAACCTATAAATGTTCGTTTTCATTCAGAATGTATTACTGGAGAAGTTTTTCATTCTAAAAAATGTGAATGCGGTCAGCAATTAGATGCAGCCATGAAATTTATTCAAGAAAACGGAGGTATCATCGTTTATCTTCGTCAAGAAGGTAGAAACATTGGCATTATTAATAAGCTCAAAGCTTACGCATTACAAGAAAAAGGATTAGATACAGTTCAAGCGAATCTTCAATTAGGACTTCCTGCAGATGATAGAGATTTTAATGTAGCGATTGAAATTTTAAAATTATTAGACGTAAAAGAAATTAATCTTTTGACGAATAATCCTGATAAAATAAAATTTGTAGAAAACAGTGAAATTCATCTCAACAAAAGAATTCCACTTCAGATGGAAGCCAATGAAAATAGTAAAGAATATCTAAAAACTAAGAAAGAATATTTCGGGCATCTTCTAGATGACGAAACAGAAAAATAAAAAAACGCTTCGGTTAATTCCGAAGCGTTTTTTAGTATCTATTAGAGAATTTTTTAAAGTTTAATTCCACTTTCCAGAGCTAGAGTCATCATGGTTCTGAGAGCAGTTTCTCTTTGGTCTGCAGAAATTTCTTCACCTGTTGGAATAATATCAGAAACCGTCAAAATTGTTGCTGCATTTTTTCCTAAATGTTTAGCATTAGCAAAAAGTGCGAAAGCTTCCATTTCTACTGCTGGACAATTATACTTCTGTGCAATTTCAGGAACTCCTGGTGCTTTTCTATAGAAAACATCACTGGTGTGAATATTAGCTGCCTTGGTTTCAAGTGCCAATTCTTCAGCGGTTTCATTAATGACATCAAAAGCTTTTCCTTGGTGATAAATGATTTCTTCTTCCATTTCCCAAGCAAATTTAGCATAAGTAGACTCACTAGCTGCTCCATCTACATTAATCAGATCAAAAACATTAAGATCTGTGGTATATCCTCCACAAGTACCAATTCTGATAATGGTATCTACATCATATTCTGTAAACAATTCATAAGAATAAATCCCAATACTTGGCACTCCCATTCCACTTGCTCCTACAGAAATTTCCTTACCTTTATATAAACCTGTAAAATAAAAAATATTTCTGGTCTTGCTTACTAATCTTACATCTTCTAGAAAATTATCTGCTATGTATTTAGCTCTTAAAGGATCTCCTGGCTGTAATACAGTTTTTGCAATTTCGCCTTTTTTGGCACTGATGTGAACACTCATAATTTTAATTTTAAAAGGACAACAAAGGTAAGAACTTTTTGTGGGAAATAAATCTGATTTTTATTACCTAACAAAAAATCCCAGCAACTCATTTTGCTAGGATTTCTTTTTTGTGAAAAATTAATATATGGATGGTTTTGAATGATTTAGTGATTATTTTGGTTCTTTTAAATTAAAATATTTCACTACTGCATTATAATCTTCATAATCTACTTGAGAAGAAGTTCTGTTTGCTCTAGACGCAGGAACCAGCACAATTCTAAAAGTTTGATTGTTAAGATAAGTAGCTTTTTCTGTACTTGTCATTGTAGATTGATCAAAATTAGCTTCTGTTCTTACTTGCACTCTTTGCGTATCAAAAATAAAGTTGTAATCTAATTCTCTGTTATCACTTAAGTAAAAAGTTTTAGGTAAAAGTTGCCAAATTGCACTTGCTGAGCTGTTAGAATTGATATTTCTATACACTAAAACTACATCCGAAGAAGGAATACTTATGGCTTGGTCTAAAGCATAATTATTAGCAGAACTAAAAGTCCCAGTTACATCCTTCATCATAGGATAAGTGTCATTATCTTCAATATCTCTGTCTACCACTTCATTTATTTCGCAGCTCATCATCAATAATCCTCCAAAAATTGCAAGAACCATTAAAGTAAAATATTTTTTCATATCAATAATTTTTTATTTGTTATTAGTTTTTACATTCCAAGTTGCGTGCCAAAATATATTTTTAACTTTTTGGTTTAATTTTTATCAAAGATTTAAAGGATTTAAAATGAAAAACACAATCATTGCTTTCTTATTGATTTTCAACATAAAACTATTCGCCCAAACTGAAAAATTTTATCGAATTAATGGCGTAGAAAGAAAAGCAATTTTTTTTGAGCCAAAAATAAAAACAGAAAAAAATCCAGTAGTATTTGTTTTTCATGGACATGGCGGAAATGCGAAACACGCCAGTAGGAATCTTAATTTTCATCAAAATTTCCCCGAAGCGTTAGTCATTTATATGCAAGGAATTCCCGGAGTTACCAATTCTATTGTAGACAAAGAAGGAAAATACAATGGCTGGCAAATGAATCCTGATGAATTAGAAAACCGAGACGTAGAGTTTTTTGATGAAGTTTTTTCTCAAATTTCTAAAAATTACAACATTGATTTAGATAGAATTTATGCAGTAGGACATTCTAATGGTTCTAGGTTTGTAAATGTTTTATGGAAAATGCGACCAGAAATATTTGCCGCTTTCGTTACCGTTGCAGGTCCTGGAGGAAACTGGTTAAAATCTGCACCACAAAAATCTGTTTGGATCAGTTTCGGAAAAAATGATAAAATTGTTCCTTATAAGGTTCAAAAATTCTTTGCCAAGCAATATCTAAAATTCTTTGAAGCCCATGAAAGCACTGCTCAAACAGAAGACGAAATAACGGCTTATCAAACTTCTGAAAATAAAGAAATCATCATAGAAGACCGAAATGCAGGACACGAATTTCCACAAAATTCTATTCACCAAATGGTAGAATTCCTGAAAAGAAATCACAGATAATTGGTTCAAAAAAGGCTAATTCTGAGCATATTCTTAACTTTTAAAGATTTAAAATTTTAGAAATATATTATTTCTATAGCAATCACAAAAATATGTTTGTATTTTTGTTGAATAACATTGCTTTTATGAAATTCATCAAAAATATATTCACTTATTTATTCATTTTAATTTTCGCCAATCTTTCGGCACAATATTTTCCCAAAAACGCTCCAAAAAATTTAGAGCAAAAGGCCGAAAAACATGCTGATTCTCTGTATCAACAATTGTCTTTAGACGAAAAAATCGGGCAATTATACATTGTAGCTTTGTACAATAATCGTGGAGAAGAAGAAATTCAGAAAATTAGAAATTTGGTAGAAAAAGAAAAAATCGGTGGATTGATTCTCATGCAAGACAACGCTGAAAAACACATCCAATTACTGAATGAATTTCAAGGGAAATCTAGAGTAAAAATGATGATTGGCATTGATGGAGAATGGGGACTGTTCCAAAGATTTCCTACTGCACATAAATTTCCTTGGGCCATGACTTTAGGAGCTATTCAAAACAACTCTCTCATTTATGAAATGACTTCTAAAATAGCCGAGGACTGTAAAAGAATGGGTATTTATTGGGATTTCGCGCCAGTGGTTGATGTGAATACCAACCCAGCAAATCCTATTATTGGCAACAGAAGTTTCGGGTCAGACATTAATAATGTGATTGCGAAAGGTTTGGCTTATGCACAAGGTTTACAAGACAATGGTGTTCTCGCTTCTATGAAACATTTCCCTGGTCATGGCGATACAGATACCGATTCTCACTTAGATTTACCAGTAGTTTCACACAATTTAGAGAGATTAAATGCTATAGAGTTAGCACCTTTCAAAGCTTTGTTAGATAAAAAAATTGGCGGAGTGATGGTGGCACATTTATATGTACCAGCTATAGAAAAACAGTCTGGAATTCCCGCTTCTGTTTCTTATGACATCATTACCAACTTGCTCAAAAAATCATATCAATACAATGGTTTAATCATCACTGATGCGCTGAATATGAATGCTGTAGCGAAAAAATTTCCTGCGGGTGAATTAGATTTAAAAGCCTTCAAAGCAGGAAATGACATTATGCTTTTTTCACAAGACGTTCCGAACGGAAAATCTTTGATAAAATCAGCCTTAGAAAAAGGAGAAATCACCGAAAACCGTCTCGCAGAAAGCGTAAAGAAAATTCTGAAAACCAAATATTTATTAGGACTCCAAAATTTAAAATCTTTAAATCCTGAAAACATTAACGAAGATTTAAACAACGCTTCTCACGCAGAACTTTCTGAAAAATTGTACGCCAATGCAATAACTTTACTGAAAGACGAAAAAAATCTTTTGCCTTTAAATTGCAGCGAAACTTATTATTATCTTCCTTTGGAAGAAGCGCCGTTTCAGACTTTTGTAGAAAATTTGAATTTAGGAACTACCGTAAAAGTGATTTCAAAAACTGAAATTGCTCAAATTCCAGAAAATTCTACGGTGATTGTTGGTTTTCACAAAGACAATTCTACGGCTTACAAATCATATAAAATTTCACAGGAAAGCAAAGATATTTTGGCGGAATTAAGCAAAAAACAGAATGTTATTTTAGATGTTTTTGGTTCGCCTTACGCATTGAAAGATGTAGATATTTCTAAAATTTCTACGGTTTTGGTAAGTTATGAAAACAATGATTTGTCTTTGAAAGCTGCTGCAAAAGCACTTTTAGGAAAAACAAAAATTTCTGGAAAGTTACCAGTTATTGTCAATGAAAATTTGAAAGCAGGAAGCGGAATTGAGAAATAAAACAATAAATTTGATATGCTTCTAAGCATATACATAAATAATATATGAAATCCGAAGGATTACATTTGTCAAATAAAAAAATAATAAACTCCAAATGAAAATAGGAATCCTTTGTTATCCAACATACGGTGGTAGCGGAATCGTAGCTACAGAACTCGGAATGTCTCTTGCGAAAAAAGGCTATGAAGTACACTTCATTTCATCTGAATTACCAGCAAGATTAGACATGACTGACCCAAACATTTTCTTCCACAAAGTAAATGTACAGACTTATCCTTTGTTCAAACATCAACCATTTGATATTGCACTTTCTTCTACCATTTATCAAGTGGTGAAATTGTATAAATTAGATATTTTACATGCACATTACGCCATTCCTTATGCTTATGCTGCATTTTTCGCGAAACAAATGCTCAAAGAAGAAAACGCTGATATTCCGCTAGTTACAACGCTTCACGGAACAGACATCACTTTGGTTGGTCAACACCCAAGTTACAAACATGCGGTAGAGTTTTCAATTAATCATTCTGATAAAATCACCACCGTTTCTGAAAGTTTGAAAAGTGATACTCTGAAATTTTTCCAAATTACCAAAGAGATTGAAGTGATTACCAATTTTATTGATAATACCGAGTTTGACAATTTGCCTTGTTGCGAGAGACATCATTTTGCCGCTCCAGACGAAAAAATCCTGATTCACGTTTCTAATCTTCGTCCTGTTAAGAGAATTAAAGACGTTTTAGATATTTTCAACAAAGTTGAAAAATCAGTAAAATCTAAATTATTGATTTTGGGAGACGGCCCAGATGTAGAAGTAATCAATGAATTTATCAATGAAAACCCACACCTCATCAATAAGATTAAACTGCTGGGTAAAGTGGATAATTTATATCAAATTCTGAAGTTTGCAGATGTGTTTTTATTGCCTTCTGAACAGGAAAGTTTCGGTTTGGCAGCATTAGAAGCAATGGCCGCAGAAACTCCAGTAATTTCGAGTAATGCAGGTGGAATCCCAGAGGTAAACATTCAAGGAGAAACCGGATTTTTAGCAGAAGTAGGAAATGTAGAAGCCATGGCAAGTTATGCAATAAAATTGCTTTCAGACGATAAACTTCTGTCAAAGATTAAGAAAAACGCAAAAGCCAGAGCATTAGAATTTGACTTGGTCAATATTCTTCCGATTTACGAAAAAATGTATGAAGAAACGCTAGAAGAATTTCATAAAATGGCTTAACAATCATTCTCGCAGATTCTACAAAAAGTAAATCTGCGGGAAATAAAACTAAAAAACTAACCAACCATGAACGAAAATTTACTCCAATATCTTTGGAAGTATAAGATATTTTCCAAATTTGACTTCAAAGATACCGATGGAAGCCCAATCGAAATTCTTGATTTTGGAACCTTGAACACCAATTCTGGACCAGATTTTTCTTTGGCAAAAATTAAAACTAAAAACATCGTTTTAGCAGGAAACATAGAAATCCATGTGAAATCTTCGGATTGGTATTTTCACAGTCATGACCTCCAAAAAGACTATCAATCAGTAATTCTGCATGTTGTTTATTTTAATGATACGGATATTACAGAACTCAAAGAAGCTGGAATCCCTACTTTGGAACTGAAAGAGTACATTAATGAGGAGATTCTTGTAAAATATCAAAATTTAGAAAATCAATATCAGTTTATTCTGTGTGAAAAAATTTTTGATGCTCAAAAAATTCCATTTCTTTTTTCAGAAGAGACTTTACTCAAAAAATTAGATGAAAAATCTATAGAAATTGAACTTCTTTTGTCTCAATCTAAAAATAATTACGAAGCTGTTTTATTTCAAAAACTAGCCTATAGTTTTGGATTAAAAGTAAATGCGGAAATTTACCAGCAAATCGCCCAAAATATTGATTTTAAAGTCATTCAAAAAATTTCACAAAATCAATTTCAGCTAGAAAGTTTACTTTTTGGGAAAGGAAATATATTAGAAAAAGAAACCGAAACAAATCAAAAATGGAAGAGAGAATTTGAATTCCTGAAAACTAAATTTAAAATTTCAGAACAAACTTTTCCATTAAAATTTCTACGGTTAATGCCTCCTTCTTTTCCTACGATTCGGCTTTCTCAGTTGGCGATGCTGTATCATCTTCAACCAAATTTATTTTCTAAAATCATCCATGCAAAAAGCACCGAAGAAATAAAATCCTTCTTTGAAAAAGTAAAAACTTCAGAATTTTGGGAAAATCATTACACGTTCGAAAAAGCTTCAGAAGAAAAAATCGAGAAAAAATTGTCTGACGATTTCATAGAAATTCTTCTCATCAATGCAGTTTTGCCTATTATTTACACATATTTTAAAAATATAAACTCTGAAAAAACAGACCAAATTTTAGACTTTTACAAAAATCTGAACCCAGAAAAAAATTCTATCATCTCTTCATGGAAAAAACTGAACGTAAAATTTAGTTCAGCATTAGAAACCCAAGCGTTTTTGTATCATCATAAACATTTATGCTCATACAAAAACTGCTTGAATTGTAGTATTGGTCTTAAAATTTTAAAGACTTAATTTTTCAATCTCGGATGCAATAATTTGGCAACGGTAGAAGTCCAACCAGTTTGGTGGGAAGCTCCTACTCCACGACCATTATCTCCATGAAAATATTCGTAGAACATGATGTAATTTTTGAAATGTTCATCATGGTTTAATTTATCAATGTTCCCATTAAAAGCACGATTTCCGTTTTTGTCTGGCAAGAAAATATTGCACAATCTTTGACTCAAATGATCTGCCACATAATTTAGATTTTGGAAATTCCCGCTGCCCGTAGGAAACTCCACTTTCAAACTTTCGTCATAGTAAAAATGAAATCGCTGAAGACTTTCTACAATTAAAAAATTAATCGGGAACCAAATCGGACCTCTCCAGTTACTGTTTCCGCCAAACATACGGCTATCACTTTCCGCAGGTATATAATGCACAACGTGATTGATGCCATTAATTTCTAACTGAAACGGATTTTTTTCATACACTTTTGACATCGAACGAATTCCAAATTTACTTAGAAATTCTTTTTCGTCTAACATTCTATTCAGAATTTTGGTCAATCTCGTTTTTCTCAAAATACTCATAAGATGCTTCCTGCCTTTTCCTTCTACATCCCAATGCGAAACCAATTTGGCTAGTTCAGGTTTATTTTTCAGAATCCAATCCATTCTTTCGGTAAAATTAGGCAGTTTTTGAAGCATTTCGTGTTCTATCACTTCTACTGCAAACATTGGAATGAGACCTACAATACTTCTTAATTTTAAAGAAATTCCCGTTCCGTCGTTAAGCTGCAAAACGTCATAAAAAAATCCGTCTTCTTCGCTCCAAAGTCCATTTTTTCCTTCACCAAGATTTTCCATGGCTTCTGCAATGTAGAGATAGTGCTCAAAAAATTTAATCGCCATGTCTTCATAAACTGGATTATATAGTGCCAACTCCATAGAAATTCTCATCATATTCAGAGCAAACATCGCCATCCAAGAAGTTCCATCAGCTTGTTCTAAATATTCTCCGTTTTTAAACTGCATATTTCGGTCAAAAGCACCAATGTTATCAAGACCTAAAAATCCTCCACCGAAAACATTTTTCCCGTTTTTATCTTTTCGGTTTACCCACCAAGTAAAATTGAGCAACAGTTTCTGAAAAACACTTTCTAAAAATTGAATGTCTGGTTTTCCATTGATTTTTTCATCGATTTTAAAAACTCTAAAGGTGCTCCATGCGTGAACTGGCGGATTGACATCTGAAAAATCCCATTCATACGCTGGAAGCTGACCGTTAGGATGCATGTACCATTCTTTAGTCAATAATTGCAATTGATTTTTGGCGAAATCTGGATCTAAAATGCTAAAACTCACGCAGTGAAAGGCTAAGTCCCACGTTGCAAACCAAGGATATTCCCATTTATCTGGCATAGAAATAATGTCTTTGCAATTCATATGTTTCCATTCTACGTTTCTTACATGATGCTCAAAATTTCTTTCCACTGGGAAATTTGGGTCTCCATTTAACCATTTTCCAACTTTATAATGATAAAATTGTTTGTTCCAAAGCAATCCTGCAAAAGCCTGGCGCTGAACATTTTTTTCATCTTCACAAGTAAAATCTTTTTGAATTTCATAATAAAATTCATCTGATTCTTTTTTTCTTAATTCAAAAACCTCATCAAAATCAAAAAAAGCATTCTCCATTTTATGAGGAGACATTCTGAAATCAAAGGTTTTGGTTTCGCCACCTTCTAATTCCATATCGATTACAAAAGCAGCTTTCGTTCCGAATTTTTTAGGATTTACAGTATCTTCCTGATGAACAATATGATTATTAATTCCATCTTTAAAATATTTATTTTCAGATTTTTTTCCGAATAATTTTTCGGTATTGGTTTCATTTTCGCAGAAAAGAATTTTAACTGATTTATCACGAGAATAAAGTTTTTTCATTCCTAAACTCTCATGTTTTATTTCTATCTGTCCGCGATGGCGAGTTGTAAAATTAGGTTTATACTGACCATAACCCCAACTCCAGTTATTTCTGTACCAAAGTGTGGGCAAAATCACCAAGGTTGCTTTTTCTGTATTTCGGTTGGTGACGGTAACTCTGATTAAAATATCATCATGGTGAATTTTGGCATACTCTATAAAAATATCGAAATATTCATTTTGGTCAAAAACTCCCGTATCTATAATTTCGTATTCTGTTTCCTTATTGCTTCGCTCTGCATTTGTCTTGATTAAATCTTCGTAAGGAAAGGCATTTTGCGGATATTTGTACACCATTTTCATGTAAGAATGAGTAGGCGTATTATCTAAATAATAGAAAATTTCTTTAATGTCTTCACCATGATTTCCTTGATGGTTGCTCAACCCAAAGAAACGCTCTTTGACCATTTTATCTTTTTTATTCCAAAAAGAAAAAGCGAAGCACAAACGTTGTTTGTCATCAGAAATTCCCGCGATTCCTTCTTCTGCCCATCTGTAAGTTCTGCTTTCTGCGTCATCATGACCAGTTGCTCCCCAAGTATTTCCATCAAAGGAATAATCTTCTCTTACGTTTCCCCACTGTCTATTGCTTACATATGGTCCCCAAGTTCTATAATTTATATCTAGTAATCGTTGTTTTTCAGCATTCATAACCATTATTTTTTAAAATAATATGATGCGAAGGTAGAAAAAAATAAAAACTATAAAATTTCATTTAGATTAATTTTTTCAATGACAATTTCTTATTGTGAAAAAAATGATATAGCTTTGCAAAAGATTTGTTCTTTCATATAATCGAAATGTTATCAAGAAAGGTGGAGAGATTAGACTCTGTGAAACCTTGGCAACCTATCGCGTTTCTGAAACGAGAAAAGGTGCTACATTCTACTCATTTTTGGGATAGATAACACATAAAAACAGTTGATTCCCTCAACTTTTCTTGATAGCATTTCATTTTTTTTAATCACATTGAAATGCAAAATAGCGAAATACTTTATCAAAATTTACAGCAAAGAATCCTTGTTCTAGACGGAGCTATGGGAACTATGCTTCAGCGATATCAGTTTACGGAAGAAGATTATCGTGGGGAGAGATTTAAAAATTGGGAATCTCCATTGAAGGGAAATAATGATTTACTTTCTCTTACTCAGCCTCATGCTATAGAAGCAGTACACAGAAAATATTTAGAAGCTGGTGCAGACATCATAGAAACCAACACCTTTTCTGCCACTACCATTGCAATGGCAGATTACCACATGGAAGATTTGGTGTATGAACTGAATTATGAATCCGCAAAAATTGCGAGAAAAGTTTGTGATGAATTCACAGCTTTAACTCCAGATAAACCTAGATTTGTTGCTGGTTCTATTGGCCCTACTAATAAAACAGCATCTCTTTCTCCAGATGTAAATGATCCTGGTTACAGAGCAATTACTTTTGACGAGTTAAGAATTGCTTACAAACAACAAGCAGAAGCACTTTTAGATGGCGGTTCTGATATTCTTTTGGTAGAAACCATTTTTGATACTTTAAATGCGAAAGCTGCACTTTTTGCCATAGACCAAATTCAAGAAGAAAGAAAAATTCAGATTCCAATTATGGTTTCTGGCACCATCACAGATGCATCTGGAAGAACGCTTAGCGGACAAACTGCAGAAGCATTTTTGATTTCTATCTCTCATCTTAATTTATTGAGTGTAGGATTTAATTGTGCTCTAGGCGCGAAACAATTGACGCCTTATTTAGAAACCATTTCTAATAATTCTGAATTTTTCATTTCTGCTTATCCAAATGCTGGTTTACCGAATGCTTTCGGTCAATATGATGAGTCACCAGAATTTATGGCAGAACAAATCCGTGAATATGCAGAAAAAGGATTGGTAAATATCGTTGGTGGTTGTTGCGGAACAACTCCTGACCACATTGCTGCAATCGCAAAAATTGTTAAAAATTATCAACCAAGAAAAATGAATGTATCAGTATAAACCTATGGTTTTATTGGTACATTTTTATTTTAGTTAAATATGAAATATTTAAAACTTTCGGGCCTAGAACCTTTAATTATAACTCCAGAATCCAATTTTATCAATATTGGAGAAAGAACCAATGTAGCAGGCTCTAAGAAATTTCTCAGATTGATTAAAGAAGAAAAATTTTCTGAAGCTCTAGATATTGCTCGTCATCAAGTAGAAGGAGGCGCACAGATTTTAGACATTTGTTTTGATGATGGGCTTTTAGACGGAAAATATTGCATGATTAAATTCTTGAATTTAATCGCCTCAGAACCTGACATTGCCAGAATTCCAATGATGATAGATTCTTCTAAATGGGAAATTTTAGAAGCTGGTTTACAAGTAGTTCAAGGGAAATGTGTAGTCAATTCTATCAGTTTAAAAGGTGGCGAAGAAGAATTTATTCGTCAAGCCAAAGCCATCAAAAGATATGGCGCTGCGGTAGTTGTAATGGCTTTTGACGAAAATGGGCAAGCTGATAATTACGAACGCAGAATAGAAATTTGCAAAAGAAGCTATCAAATTTTGACGGAAATTGTAAAATTCCCTGCCGAAGATATTATTTTCGATTTGAATATTTTCCCTGTTGCAACTGGAATGGAAGAGCATCGCAAAAATGCTTTGGACTTCATCAATGCAACAAAATGGGTACGCAAAAATCTACCTTACGTTTCGGTTTCTGGTGGTGTTTCTAACGTTTCGTTTTCATTTAGGGGAAATGATACGGTAAGAGAAGCGATGCATTCCGTTTTCCTTTATCACGCCATCAAAGCTGGTATGAATATGGGAATCGTAAACCCTGCAATGTTAGAAATTTACGACGAAATTCCTAAAGATTTGTTGGAGCTGGTAGAAGATGTAATGCTAGACAGAAGAGATGATGCTACCGAAAGATTATTGGATTATTCTGAAAAACATAAATCCGTAAAAAAAGAAAAAGTAGAAGATTTAGCATGGCGAAATCAGCCTTTGCAAGACAGAATTACTCATTCTTTGGTAAAAGGAATTGACCGTTTTATTGAAGAAGATGTAGAAGAAGCCCGAAAAATTTCAGCAAAACCTTTGGATGTTATCGAAGGAAATCTAATGACGGGAATGTCTGTAGTGGGAGATTTATTCGGAAGTGGAAAAATGTTTCTTCCTCAAGTGGTAAAGTCTGCCAGAGTTATGAAAAAAGCAGTGGCTTATCTTCAACCGTTTATTGAAGCTGAGAAAGATTCAGCTCAAAAAGCCAACGGAAAAGTATTGATGGCTACTGTAAAAGGCGATGTTCACGACATTGGTAAAAATATTGTGAGTGTGGTTTTGGGCTGTAACAATTACGAAATTATAGATTTAGGAGTGATGGTTCCTGCAGAAAAAATTATTCAAACAGCCATTGAAGAAAAAGTAGACGTTATTGGTTTAAGCGGTTTGATTACGCCAAGTTTAGACGAAATGGTACATATTGCCAATGAACTAGATCGTCAAAACCTCAATTTCCCATTGATGATTGGTGGCGCTACAACTTCTAAGGCACATACTGCGGTAAAAATAGACCCAAAATATAAAAATGCTGTGGTTCATGTAAATGATGCTTCTAGAGCAGTTGGCGTGGTAAGTTCTTTATTGAGCAGTAGAAATGGAGCGTTTATTTCTGAACTAAAAGCAGATTATGCAGATTTTCGTGAGAAATTTTTAAACAGACAGGTTGACAAAGAATACATTTCGATAGAAGAAGCGAGAAATCAAAAATTCAAAATCGATTGGGAAAATGAGACCATCTCTGAACCTAAAAATTTAGGTATTCAATTGATTGAAAATCAAAATTTAGAAGAACTGCTTCCTTACATCGATTGGAGTCCGTTTTTCAGAAGTTGGGATTTGTTTGGAAAGTATCCTCAGATTTTAGAAGACGAAATTGTAGGAGAACACGCAGCGGAACTTTTTGCAGATGCTCAAAAAATGTTGAAGAAAATCGTGGAGGAAAAATTATTAACTGCAAAAGCAATTTTTGGAATTTTCCCTGCCAATTCTAATGAGCAAGACGATATTGAACTGAAAAACGGTGAGGAAATATTCACATTTAGAACGCTTCGTCAACAACATAAAAAATCTGATGGCAAAGAATATTTGGCTTTGAGTGATTTTATCGCTCCAAAAGATTCTGGGAAACAAGACTACATTGGTGCTTTTGCGGTGACTACAGGTTTTGGAACCGATGAATTGGCACAAAAATATGAAACAGAGCATGATGATTACAATGCGATTATGGTAAAAGCATTGGCAGATCGATTAGCAGAAGCTTTTGCAGAATATTTACACAAAAAAGTAAGAACTGAAATTTGGGGTTATTCTAGTGATGAACATCTAGAAAATGAAGATTTAATTTCTGAAAAATATGTAGGAATTCGTCCTGCTCCTGGTTACCCTGCTTGTCCAGACCATTTAGAAAAAACCACGATTTGGGAAGTGTTGAAAGTGAAGGAAAACATAGGATTAGAATTGACAGAAAGTTTGGCAATGTTCCCTACAGCTTCTGTTTCTGGATATTATTTTGCCAATCCTAAAGCAAAATATTTCGGAGTAGGAAAAATTACAGAAGACCAGCTAAAAGATTATGCAGAAAGAAAAAATATAGATTTAGAATTGGCGAGAAAATGGCTGAGCCCGAATTTAGCTTAAAATTTAAAATATTGAACTTTGAATTGAGAAAATGAAAGTTACAGAACACATACAAAACGCAAACGGAAAAACACTTTTTTCTTTTGAAATTTTGCCACCTCTAAAAGGTCAAAATATACAGTCAATATTTGATGCGATTGATCCATTGATGGAATTTAATCCTGCATTTATAGATGTTACGTACCATCGTGAAGAATATGAATATGTAGAGCGTGAAGATGGACTTCTGGAAAAACGAGTAGTAAAAAAAAGACCGGGAACTGTGGGAATTTGTGCTGCCATTCAGAATAAATATGGTGTAGATGCAGTTCCGCATATTTTGTGCGGTGGATTTTCTAAGGAAGACACCGAAAATTTCTTAATTGACATCGATTTTTTGGGAATTCATAATGTAGTGGCTTTAAGAGGAGATGCGGTGAAAACGGAAACCTATTTTAAACCCGAGAAAAACGGACATGCTTTTGCCAAAGATTTGGTAGAACAAATCGTGAAAATGAATCACGGAACTTACCTAGACGAAAGTTTAGAAAATTCTGCTTGTACAGATTTTAACATCGGTGTTGCTGGTTATCCTGAAAAACACATGGAAGCAGCAAGTCTGGAACAGGACATTTACCACCTCAAGAAAAAAGTAGAAGCAGGCGCAGATTATATCGTGACGCAAATGTTTTTCGACAATCAAAAATATTACGATTTTGTAGAAAAATGCAGAACTTCTGGTATTAACGTTCCTATTATCCCAGGATTAAAACCGATTACTACCAAGTCTCAACTAAGTATGATTCCGCATCGTTTTAAGGTAGATTTGCCTAACGAGTTGGTGATTGCCATTGCTAAAGCAAAAGACAACAAAGAAGTAAAAGAAATTGGCATCAACTGGTGCATTCAGCAGAGCAAAGATTTAATGAAAAACGGCGCTCCTGTTCTTCATTATTATTCTATGGGAAAAAGTGAAGTGGTAAAAAGAATTGCTTCTGAAGTGTTTAAAGACTAAAGCATTTTATGTCTTTCAAACGGAAAATTTCGGTCAAAAATATAACGATAAGTCGCGAGTTTTCTCGTGACTTTCGTTTCTAAATTTTCGGCAATTTTAATCATTCTTGGATTAAAATCTCCAATCCATTGCATTTCGTAATCGGTATAATTTCTGGTCTTTCTGAAATGTTTTGTGCCTTCCCAAATCATAAATCCATCGATGCCTTTTCTTTGCCATTCTGGAACAATTCCGAAAACTAAGCCAACCATTTTCTTATTTTTTATAAAAAATTTAGCCATTAAAAACTTCAATTTTTCAATCCAACCGAATTTTCCATTCAGGTATTTAAACCATTGATTCAAATCTGGAATGTTAATCCACATCGCAATGGGTTTATCGTTTTCATAAATGAACCAAGAGATGTTTTCGTCTAAAATAGGTTTCATGGTTTGAAACATTTTCAGCACTTTTTTCGCTTCTATTTGCTTTCTTTCACCATGATTTGCCCAAGCTTTGTTGTAAATTTCTGCAAAATCATGCGCAAATTTTTCCAATTGATTTTTTTTCCAATGAACTGCTTTCAAATTTGGATTTTTGGCATTCATTCTATGCCCATTCATAAAAACTTGTGAAACCTCATCGTAGACTTTCCTGCCGTAACACAATTGATTAAAATAAATCTGAAAACCATAATTTTCAAACAATTTCTGATAATACGGCGCATGAAAATTCATCCCGTACAACGGTTCATGAAAACCTTCAATGAGCAAACCCCAAAACTTATCACGCTCCCCGAAATTTATTGGACCATCCATTGCTTCCATTCCGCGTTCCCGCAACCAATTTTTACAAAAATCAAAGATGAAATTTGCTGTTTCTTGGTCATCGATACTATCAAAAAAACCAATTCCGCCAGTTTTTAACTTTTGTTCATATTTTGGATTGATAAAAACCGCAACTTTCCCTACTGTTTGATTTTCTGCATTTTTAAAAAGAAATCTTTCGCACGTTCCATTTCTGAAAAATCTATTTTTGTTGGGATTAAAAACCTCTTCAATATCTTTATCTAAAGGGCGAATGTAATTTTTCTCGTTTCTAAACAAACGAGCTGGAAATTCTAAAAATTCTTTTTGCGTTTCTGGCGAATTAACGAGAATAGATTTCAGCATACATTTAAAATCCGATTGAATGAATCGGATTTTAAATGTAGTAATTATTTTTTATTCTTTAAAAATTTGAAATATGTAAACAAAACCATTGCAATTGTAAAAAGCATCTGTATGCTCACTATCAAAATTTCATTTTTAAAAAATGCTAATCCATTTACCAAAAAGAATGAAAACAAATATGAGATGAAAAGCAGCGCAATTAGAAACAATTTTCTTTTCCAATGGATATTTAAAAACAATATTCCAACAAAAATTATCAATATTATTATAAATTCTATCAATAAAAAATAAAGTACTTCTTCTCCATGAGCAAAACATAGAAAAGGTATAAATAATAATAAAATTGAATTTTTAAAATTTTTCATTTTAATCTTTCACCAAAACTTTGTAATCCCAAGGTTTCAAAGAAACAATATAGTTTTCTTTTACTTGAATTTTTTCTTTACTAAAAAGTTCGGTGTAATTTCCTTGGAAATATTTAGAATCTAACGTCACTGTTAATTCTTCATTAGAGAAATTAAAAATAGGCAAAACAGCGTCATTATTTTTTTCACGATGGAACGAGATTACTTTGTCCATTTTATCATTGGTAATTCTTACCATTTCGCCACCGTATTTTCCGTTCCAGAGCGCTTGATTTTTGTGTTTCAAATGAAATAAAGTTGTAAATAAGGCTGCATGAGGATGGTCTTTCCATTCGATTGGGTCTTTGTCAAAAAATTTCAAACTTCTGTCTAAACCAGCTTCTTGTCCGCTATACATGAGAGGCATTCCGTTTACCACACCACAAAAAACGATAGACAATTCTAAACCTTTTCCGAAATTTCTTTGTGGCGTTCCGTTCCAAGAATTCATATCATGATTGTCTGTAAAAACCATTCTGTAAGCATTTCTAGGAACCGAACCTACATCGTGAGCTAAATATTCTACCAACCCGCCAATTCCTTTATTTTGTGTAGTGGCATCTTTTAATTTATCAAAAAGCGTCCAAGAGTAAGTCATGTCAAAAGATTTTTTGTACAAATCTCTACTTTCCCACTCCGCCAACATGAAAACTGGCTTTATTTGGTCTAATTCTTTTCTTGCATTTTCCCAAAAATCTACAGGAATAAAACCTGCTACATCTGCTCTATAACCATCAATATTAGCCTCTTTTACCCAAAATTTAAGAGATTCTGTCATGTATTGTCTAAATTCTGGATTTTCATAATCAAAATCGATAACATCATCCCAATCATACCAAGGTGTAGGTTGGAAATTTCCGTCTCTATTTTTGGTGTACCAATGAGGATGGGTGGTTGCCAAAGAATTATCCCAAGCAGAATGATTACCAACCCAATCAATGATTACGTACATTCCCATTTCATGGATTTTTTTTACCAAATTTTTAAAATCTTGCATGGTTCCAAATTCTGGATTTACCCCACGAAAATCTTTTACAGAATAATAACTTCCTAAACCTCCTTTTTTGTTTTTTTCACCAATAGGATGAATCGGCATGAGCCAAATAATATCTACACCCATGCTTTTCAGTCTAGGCAAATGTTTTTCAAAGGCTTTGAAAGTTCCTTCTGGAGTATATTGACGAAGGTTTACTTCATAAATGGTAGCATTTTTGCTCCATTCCGGATGCGTAATTTCTACATAATCTTTAGGATAATATTTCTTGTCAATTTTTTGAGAAAAAAAACTTTGAGATAAAATGACAAGGAAAAGAACTAGGATTTTTGTTTTCATTTTTCAGTAATTTCATCAAAGTTAAGAAATAAAAAATCGCTGAATATATTTTACCCAGCGATTTTAATCATATAATAATTTTTTATTTTACAACTGTTTTTTCAATAGTCATGGCTTTATCTAAAGTTGCCTTCATATTGTTCATCACATTTTCGTATGCTGGTGGCAAATCCCATTTTCCTTTAACTGGTGTCATTTGAACATTATCATTTGCTAGATAAAGTGAATTATCCGTAAGATTTACCAATCTGGTGTCAAAGTAAGTATAAGCGGCTCTACCAGTTTCTATCATACTGTAGTAAGAAATCATCATTCCGTAGTTTACATTTACGAAAAGAACTTCGTCTACTCCATATTTAGACTTTAGTGCTCTAAAATCATAATTAGAATATTTTTTAGACTTATCTGCATTTGATTTATCAAATTTAGGAGCTGTTTTAGCATCGAATTTTTCATCAATTAGCACCACTTCTTTTCCTTTTGATTTTAGGATTTCTGTGTACATATTAATTAAATCTTGTTGAGGATTCATGGTTTTGTCTATGTTTGCAAGAACTGGCTGATATTTATCTCCAGAAGTCAATGCAAGGTCTAATAAGCCCTGTGAGCCTTGTCTAAATTTAGCCGCTGGATTTACATTGACCATAACTCCAACTTTAGAAGATTTAGTCCAGTAATCAGCAGAAAGTGGAACTTGAACTTGACAACTGACAAAAAATAACGCGAGTAGCGATAATAGAAATAGTTTTTTCATTTGGTTAATTATTTAGTTGCATAAAAATATTAATTTTCTTTTGTGTTTTTGTAACTTATGTTAAAAATCATAAAAAAATCTGCAAATCATTGATTTACAGATTTTAGTGGAGTCGTAAAGAACCTAACGTTCCATTTCTCTCAACTTATCACAACTTCAACTTTATCAATGACTTACATTTATTTTTACTAACTCAAATTCACTTTTTCAAAACCCTGTGGTCACATATTGTCCACCATCACATAACCAATCTGATATAATTTTCTTCTTTTACGGGTCTCCCTGCGTTTCTCTTCGTTCCACTTCAGTCGACCCTTCATCCCGATGATTCTAGAACTCAATTAGAGACCATCTGAGACATCTTCTTTACCTTAACAATAGTTGTTGTGGAACACCCAACAATTTTTGATATTTCGTGGTAAGAATAGGTTCCTTTGGAAAGATAATCCAATATTCTCTTCGACCTATCCTTACTCAATAATCTTTCAGGGGTATCACCTGTTCCAACTCTTCTTCCTGTATACAATCCTTTCTCTTTTCTGATTCTAATTCCCTCCATTTGTCTCTCACGGATTAACCCACGTTCAAAGGAACTCATTGTTGAGAGAATGGACATTAATAGTTCGGAGAACTTGTCCACCTTACCATTCTCATCTATGTTCCTAATTAATGGGTTCTTACACTCGATTATAATCCCATTGGAGGTTAGTTCTTCCCAAACTGATAAAACATCAAGGGTATTCCTTCCAAGTCTGTCTATGGAGTGGATATGAAGTTCCTTGAGTAATCCAAGGCCAATCAATTTCTTAACCTGGGATCCCTTCGGTCTTTCAAATAGAGGTATAGAACCACTACAATAATCTGTGAAGATATAGTCGTAGTTCTTGTCTTGAAGTTGTCTCTCAGGGTTTTGGTCTAAGGTTGAAACCCTTGAATATAGTACCCTCATTTGTATCAATTTATATGTGGATACAAAGTTACTCTATTTCTGGTTCATACACAAGTATAATCAATTGATTTTCCGGTATTTAACGTTACATTTTTAACTTTACTACAAATTAGACCCTATTAAAGAGATATAATTTGAGTGGACTAAAATGAAAATCATTTAAAACATCCTAACAACAAGGGTTTCGGGATGTGAACTTGGGATGAAGATTCAGGATGAAGGAGGTTCCGAGAGGAACCTCCGTAATCACTGATAAGGGATAATGTGGAGTTGGAGGGAGTATAACAACTAAATTTATTTAAATTAAACCACCTCATCAAAAATATTAATAAAAACTAAAAACCCTTTATTAATAGTACTTTATAATGTTTTATGTAAATCTCAAAAATAAAATAGATTTAAAGTAATTTAAAATAAGTTTGCAAAATGTTTGCAAGATGTTTGCAAAGTTGTAAATTTGAATTGTTCAAACTTTACATTATGGCAACTTTAAAATTCAGATTACTATCTAAAAAGGAAAACGCACCTATTTATTGTTACTTTTCTATCGGGCGCGGAAAATTCTACCAAAGAAAAACGCGCGAAACAATAAATCCCGAAAACTGGAACACCAAAAAAGGCGAACCGAAAAACATTCAGAGCGGAACACAAAAAAGTCTAAATGATTTACAGAAACTAAAACAAAGACTTACCGAGCTCGAAAGTTATGTTTTAGAACAGTACAGAACGCGCAAAGATGACGAAATAATTAACGGTATTTGGTTAGATGAGGTAATTACCGCGTTTTATTCAGGAGGGCGTAAAATCCAACAATTAGACTATTTAGAAAACTATTTAGAATATTACAAAACAGAGGTTTTACCATTCCGTAAAATCAGAGGGCAAAGGATAACAGAATCCACCATAAAAAAACAGATTACCATTATCAATAAAATAAAAGACTTCATTAAATCCCAAAACAAAAAAATAAAAGTTTCAGATTATGACGTGAACCTATCTAATAAATTTGAACTCTATTTAGAAAATCAGGGTATTGCGAAAGGTACAATCGGGCGTTATATAAAATACCCTAAAACCATTATTTCACACGCAAAAACCGTAGGAATTGAAACAAACGAAAGTCTATCCGAAATTAAAGGTTATACCACAGAAACGCCAACAATTTACATTACAGAAACAGAACTAAAACAGATACAAAATACTATTTTCTTAAATAAGAATTTAGAAACCGCCAAAGATTGGTTAATAATAGGTTTTTACACAGGGCAAAGAGCATCAGATTTACTACAAATGAGTAAAAATAAATTAACCACACACCAAAATAAACTTTGTATTAAAGTTATTCAGAAAAAAACTAACACTACCGTTTTAATTCCTTTACACAAAGAAGTAATAAAGATTTTAGAAAAAAGAAACGGAGACTTTCCACAGAGATTTTCAGATAATTTAGAGAGTGCAAAAACATTTTTCAATAGATATTTGCGCACCATTACAAAACAGGCGAATTTAGACCGTTTAGAATACGGTAAAAAATGGAATGACGAAACAAAACGTTTTGATTATGGTAAATACCCATTACATGAAATAATATCCTCCCATGTTTGCAGACGTTCTTTTGCTACTCATTATTACGCCAAAATCCCAACGCCAATAATTATGGCAGTAACAGGACATAAAACTGAAAAAGAATTTTTAAACTATATTGGTAAAGATTTTAATGACTTATCAATAAAAATCTTTGATTTCGACATAGAAGAAACCGCAGAACCTCAACAAAATACTAAAACCGCAAATTAAACTGTAACAGGCACAACTCTATTTTGCGGTTAAGGTTTGAAAAAATCATATTATTTTAAAATTGTTCAGCAACAATTACAAAGGACTTATTAGCAGTTGGACTTGAGTCACCAGAGATATAAAATGTTACTCTATAGTAAACCCCGTCAGTAGAATCTACAATGTGCGCTATGTTCAATTCATAATTTACAATACTATTTGCCGACTCCCAACTTATATCCCTAAATGTGGTAGCGTTTGTAGTGTTGAAGACTTGGGTGTAGTTTTTATATTCAAATCCATTTGGTCCAAATTGTTGATTAAATCCCACATAAATGGTTTTGGCTACAGCAGATGTCAACGACATTTGCGGCCCCCATGTGCCACTATTATTAAAGAATCTAAAAACCATACCACCTATAGTTACTGTTTTATTGGAGTCTGGCGCTGTTGCGGAATAAATGATTTTTTTGATTGTTGAACCAGAAGTAGGGTTTATAACCTGGGGTATTCCGTCTGAATAGCCCAATACACCGTTAGCGTCCGCTAATACAGTTCGTATTCCCGTAAAGGTTTGGTTTTGTGTAGCAGAGCTTGTTCCTGCGGAGGTAGTATTAATAGCGTTAATAGCACCATTAATAGGTAAATCTCCTATTCTTAAAGTTCCGTTTACATGAAGGGATTCCGAAGGAGAAATAGTATTAACACCAACTTTTCCAGTTTGAGATAATAATAAAGTTGGAACAATGAAAAGAAGTAGTAAAAAATTTTTTGTCATCTTAGATAGTATTTTGAGAATTAAATTATTTTAATTTTTTATTATTAGTATGCTTTAGGCATAACTTTTTTAGTAAGTACAGTAGTATTTATTATTTATTTACGCTATTAATTGGGAAAGGATTTAGTTTATTATTTAGCTTTAAAACTAGATAATACATAAAGTTTTTGTGTTTTTAATTTGACTGGATTCAATGGTTATATTTTTTTTTAAAAGTAATTCGTAAATATGTATTTAAATATATTTCATCAATAGATTTTATTTATCTTGCTAATATGTATTTACTATTATAATCTTTTGCACATATAGGAATTTATGATTTGAATTATTTACAAGAACAAATAAATTATATCGAAATAAATTTAAAATCTTATTTTCAAACTTTGTAATTATATAAAAACGTTCAAACTTTTGACTATGGAAATACCATTTTATTGTTCATTCAATGATTTTCAAAATAATTATGAAAATGATTTAAAAAACTTCTTAAAAATATTTGAAGACGCCACAGAAAAAGATTATCTAAAAGAAGTACTTAAAATTTATAAAAGTTTTTTAAATGCTGGTCAAAACCATGTAATAGAAGAAATTTCTTGCGATTACATTATGGAAGACTATCCTGAATATGCTGAATTAAATTTAAACAGTTACACAGAGATAATGCAAGAAAAATTAAAAATTTATTGTTCTATTCGTGGATTTTATGACAATGAAAAAAAATTCCATGAAGATGTAGAAATATTAGACTATTGGGAAAATTGTAATATTAGAACAAAAGAAAATAAACTTGTAATTACTGACGATAGACATAAATATTACAGACAATTTTATAATTCATTTTTTGACAATATTGCACTTGACGAGTTAAAATATGACAATTTCACATTTTCTATTTTTAAAATATTAGACTTCATAAACAACAAAACAAACAAAATAGAGCCTGAAATAATACAACCTGAAAATAATATTGAGCTAACAAAAGACCAAAAAAAAAGATTTACCACACCAATAAACATTGCAATATTAAAAGAATTGGGAGTTTTTGGGATAATGGCAAAAAAGGGATTTAATCGTAAATCAATTATTGATACTTTATATCAAATAACTGGTGCAAATAGCAAGAATTTAGAAAAGTATTATGATAGCATGGTAAAAAATGACAATATAGAATTTAATAATACGCACACAAAAAAGGCAAAAGAATTTTTAAATTCAAAAGGCTACTAATTTACTGTAAATCAATTTTTTACATTTTAATTACTACTACTAAAATACTACTAAACTACTACCAAAAAATAAAATACGGTAATCGTAATTAAGAATTTTGTTTCAGAAAACGAAACAAAATTTTTTATTTATGAATACAATTCAATTTTACAGCGTAGAGCCAAACGCATTTATTAAAGAAATTACCGAAACGGTAAAAAACTCTCTATTATCCGAACTTACAAAAACCATTCAAGAGAATGAGCCAAAACGCTACTTATCCGCAGATGAGGTTTGCAAACGTTTCGGAATTACAAAACCCACGCTACACGAATACAGAAAACGTAACATTCTAAAAAGTTACAAATTAGGAGCGCGCGTTTATTACAGGTTAGACGAGATAGAAAACGCAATGATTATTAACGATTAAAATTATTGCATTATGGTAACGTTCACACCTGACAATTACAAAACCACTTTTGTTTTTGATACTGAAAAAAAGACTTTCAAACAGTACAAATTACAATCCGCAGAAATCCCACTTTTGCCCGAGCTGGTAAGATTAGAAAAAAACAATGGTTACAACTCTATAACAGGAGCAGACAACCTATTGAGAATAAGAAACGCCAATAACTGGAGCAAATGCACCCTAACAGGATTACGCCCCACAGGAATAAAACATTTCTATTATTCAGATTTGCCAATTGAGGGCGTTAAATCACTATGCGTGATTAAATACACACCCGAAACAGAGATAATAGAAATAAGAGTGTGTAAACAGTTTTATCCGTACAATTCCCACGAACGCACACGCATAATAAATACAATCATTCAAGTTTTTTAAGTCCAAAAAAAGGGAGTGCAAAACCGCATTCCCTTTTGGCGTTCAAACCTTGACAATAGACAACCTATTGACATTACAAAGATATTAATTTATGTTAGATTTTATCAAATTAAGAACTTATAATCAGGAGTTAATTAACAGAGTGTTTTTACACCCTGATTTTGTGGAATGTATAACCAAAACTTATTATTACTATTCTAAATATCAAAAAGAAATAAATAAAAAACTTCAATTAGATTTTCATAAAATAAATGACACAAATGAATTTAATTATGTAGATGTTTGTATCAGTCCGCATTATCATTTTAATAATTATCTGCATAATGGTAATGATTTAACGCCTGAAAATTGTATAAAATCAATTTTTGAGATATTATACTATTTACAAATAAAATCTTACGAACTGGACGAGCTAAAAGTGGTCAATTTAGAAGTAGGAGTTAATATA
Source organism: Cloacibacterium sp. TD35 (assembly GCF_028864635.1). Classification (NCBI taxonomy): domain Bacteria; kingdom Pseudomonadati; phylum Bacteroidota; class Flavobacteriia; order Flavobacteriales; family Weeksellaceae; genus Cloacibacterium; species Cloacibacterium sp. TD35. Next base: position 348,076 of record NZ_CP104850.1, read on the forward strand.
ATACCCGAAACAGATGTAAAAGAATTAATAAACGGTATTTACTACTCTAAAAAAACACCTTTCATGGTATATAATTCAAAAATCCCTTATAACAGACGAACCGAAGAAAAAGTTTCAGAATACAAAATCATAAAAACGTACGCCAAAGGTTTACAATGCCATGAGAGACAGCAATATGAAGTCGATATAAATACGTTTCGTTTTGAGGTAAAAACAAAGAAACACCGCAAAATAAAATCTTTAGGCATTACCACTGCAAAAGACCTATTAAACATTGCTAAATATCCACGTTTAGCAGAAGAGGTAATAAATGAATGGCAAAACGTTTTATTAATCAATTTAACGCCTGATTTAACCACTTTAAGACGTGATGAGATACAATTTATAAAACAGTCTGTAAAGTTTGATTTTTGGAACGATTTAATAACAAAAAAACACCGTAATACAGTCAGGAATAATAAAAATAAGTATTACAATATCCTGAAAGGAAAAAACAATCTGCACCACCTCATCAAACTACAAATTATTGATAAAATTTATCAGTTATTAAATTGTGCAAATTCCCCACAGGAAACCACCATAAACAAAGGGATTCTTAAAATCAAAGAAACCGACCTAAATACTATAAAGGGTGAAAATGCACAATTAGAGCAAACAAATAGACTATGTTTAGTTACAGGTTTGCGTATAGATATGCAGAGAAAAAACAGTGTTTATTTGTCAAATACTGGTTTATTATGGTACTTTAAAAATGACATTAAAACATTCTTACAATTACAAAACAGATTTTTAACTTCAGACAAAAGAAAATTAAAAATAATTGAGCAGATATACTACATTGCGCACAATATCAGGAACACCAAAACAAACGAATATCACAATAGAAACAAATTTGTAGAACGAAACTATAATGTAAATCAGTTACAGTTTACATTTACATAAATAAAAAAACCACTTACAGAAAATGCAAGTGGTTATATTTTTTTATTAAAAGTTATTTACTACTAAAACTTAAATATATAACAAAGGCATAAAAAAGAGTTAAAATTATTTTTATTGGTTGAGATATTTTTTTATTTTTCCATACTCCCAAAAGTCCAAATGGCCATAAGAAAATACATAAAATAATTAATAACCAAATTTTTTCATACCAATGAGATGAGTTTACAGGTTTATTATTTGTTTGAGAATTATCTTTTAAAGAATTTATTTCTTCAGGACTTTTAGTTAATAAAACAGATATAGCGTTAAGTGTTTTTGCGATATGTTCGTTTGCGTTTGTAATTTCATGAGATTTGTCAAAACTTCCTATCTTTCTTCTAATCTCTATGTTTATTTCTGTTTTATTTTCATTAATCGTATTTAGATGTATATCTATGTAAACTCCAAAACTTAAAAATTCATAAGACTCAAAAGAGTATTGATTTATAACTTCATTAAAATTATACTCCTTATATTTTTTGTTTATAAGACTAATGTTTTTTACACTTTGTTTTACTTTTTCAATAGGAAAATCAATTTGAATTGATTTTTTAGGATTTGGAATTACATTTTGAAACATGATTATTATTTTTAATTAAAAACAAATATAATAATTAATAACGTACAATGTAAGCGCGAAAGAGATTAAAGATGATTAAACAATAAACTTTTTCAATTTGATTAATCACATTATTTCAAAATATATACATTTTACAATATCTTAAAAAGTAAAACAATACGCGCGCGAGGGATTTAACTTATTGTTGTCTATTTTATCTACAAAACAGAAAAGAAAAAATTAAAATTTGTACCTCGTTTTTAAATTGAGCAGAACCACTAAAAAGAATGAAATTTTTGTTAAAATTTAGAGATGTTTGCAAGATGTTTGCAATAAAAAACAAAAACCACCTGATTATCAAGTGGTTAAATTTAATTTTGTGGAGTTGGAGGGAAAACCACCTACTTACAAAACCCTTTATTAATTGGACTTTTTAAATCTTTGAACAACTTTACTCACCTAATTACTCACCTATAAATTTGTAGGTTTTTGGTTCATTTTGATAAAGTAAATTTACAAAATTTGGTCTATTATATCACTATATTTCTTGATTAATTTGTGATTAATCCGTGATTATTTCTAATACTTTTTCTTTTTCTAGACCAGTGTATTGGCAGAATTCTTCGATGGTAATAAATTGATGTGGAGGTCTGTTTAAAGAGGCTTTAATTTTGGAGAGAAGTGTGCGTGAATAGGTTTCACTTTTGCCTGTAATTTTCATTACGTCTTTTGGGTAGATGCACAGCCTAAAAAATCTTTTTTTCATACACTATCTATGCTTTTGATATGGAGTTGACTTAGGTGTGGTATACTGATATCAAATTTAATTATTTTCTAAATACACTAATTGTTATAAAAAGCTCTAAATCCGCTAAAAGTTGTGTTTACAACAGAAAGTATCGTTTTCCGCTAAATGTGGGTAGAACCGCTTTATTATTTGCTTTGGGGGGTTAAATTCTCAAATTTTGTCATGTGAATTCGCGAAGGTTTGAACAGGTGAGCCTCATCATCTGAAAAATAAATCTAGTAAAAAGTAAAAAAATGGCAAGACAAAAAAGTATTATCAAGTTAGATGGTACCATTGGTGGTATCACCTTTTACAAATCTAAAGACGGCTACCTCGCAAGAGAGAAAGGCGGTGTATCGGCGGAAAGAATTAAAAATGACCCTACCTTCCAGAGAACCCGAGAAAATGGTTCAGAATTCGGGAGAGCGGGAAATTCTGGGAAGGTTCTCAGAAATGCAATTCGTCCGCTTTTGTTAAGAGCTTCTGATTCCAGAATGGTAAGCAGATTGACCAAAGAAATGGTAAAGGTTATCCAAATGGACCAAACTAACCCTAGAGGAGCTCGTAACGTGATTGATGGCGAAGCTATCCTTTTAGATGGTTTTGACTTCAATATCAATGGGAAGTTGGGGAACACGCTTTTCGCACCGAAAACGGTGGATATCACCAGAACCAGTGGTTTATGCCAAGTGAACATTCCAGCTTTTACGCCAACGGTGATGATTGCTGCTCCTGGGGGAACTACTCATTTCAAAATTGTAACAGCTGCAGCTGCAGTGGATTTTGAAAATGGTGTTTTTGAAACTCAGATGAATGAGTCTCCAGTTCAAGCGTGGAATGAAACGGCAACGGACGAGTTCATTTTGGATAATGAATTAACTCCGAATAGCCCTCACCCCATCTTCTTGTTTTTGGGAGTAGAATTCTTCCAAGAAGTGAATGGAGAAAAATACCCATTGAAAAATGGAGCTTTCAACGCATTGTCGATTGTGAAAGTTGATACACCAGTGTAAAATTTACATGGAAATCGTATTGGAAAGGATGTATTTTCCCGAAGGAACGAACGGCGTTTTAAGCCTAAACAGCAAAGAAATTTGTAAAACAATAGAATTGCCTTGGCGAAATAATAAAGCTCGAGTTTCGTGTATTCCAGAGGGAAAATACAAAATCCGAAAGCGTTATAGTGCAAAGTTTAAGTGGCACTTGGAGTTGATCAATGTAAAAAATAGAAAATACATTCTTTTACATCCAGCAAATAACGCTTTGAAGGAGTTGAATGGTTGTATTGCTCCGGTAAGTCAAATTACAGGAGAAGGTAGAGGAAATGAATCGAGAAAGGCTTTTGAGAAGCTCAAAAATTTGGTTTTCCCTTATCTAGAGAATGGTTTTGTAGTTGAACTCATTGTTACCAAAAAAATAAAATAGTATGAAAAAATTAGTGCAAAGAATTCAGGAACCAACGCCAAAGTTTTTCCGCAAGCTTAGAAACATTGGTTTAGCCTTAACAGCTGTAAGTGGTGTTATTGCGACCGCTCCTGTTTCGCTTCCAGCTTTGGTGGTGAGTGTAGCAGGATATTTGGCAGTAGCTGGAGGCATTGCTTCGGCGGTAAGTCAAGCTGCAGTATATCGTGATGATTAGCATTTTTTGGTCGATGGGTATTCATTTTATATTGATTTGCTATGAATTACGTGGATAACTCGACAAAATTTAGCACTGCATTTGGGACGGTTTTAAGTATATTTGTTAACCTACAAGCCGAAGATATTCTGAAGACCATCATTCTTGGATTTTTGGGTGGTGTATCGAGTTTTGTAGCAACACTTTTGGTTAAGAGATTACTCCAAATGATGAAAAAAAAACCTAATCCTTAGTTGTGGTGACTATTTGGATAAAAAAGAGCCTCTCCGATTTGGAGAGGCTTTTTCGTTTATAAAATTTGGTAGAAAATTTTATCAATCTTGAAAAATTAAAAAACTCCCCGAAGGAAGTTTTAAAAATTTACATCGATAAATAGTAACGTCTAACTAAACTATCACGAAGTTCTTTTACTGCTTTTGCCTGCTGTTCAATTTTCTTTTCTAGTTCCCATGTAGATTTGATTTTAAGTGTCATTTCTGGGTTTTGGGAGGATTTTTCAAGAGCTGGAATAATAAAATTGCGCATCAGTGTTTTTAGTTCAGAAATACGAAGCATTTCAATAACACTTCCGCACAAGTAAGGATGGAAAAAGCCATGTTTCCAGAGGGCGTAAAATGTCCAGTAAACATTTTCCATTTCTTCTAAGCTGCTGCAGTATAAAATAAAGCAGTTCGGACAAGGTTCTTGGAGCGGTTTTCCAGCATTTCTGCCACGGTTAAGAATAAAAATTGCGGTTTTTGGCGTAGCCTGTTGTACATCGTATGTACGTACTTTGAAATTTTGCATAACTCGGGATTTAAAAGTTATGCTTCGCAGGAAAATTTCTAAAAGAAAAAAAAGAAAAAAAAAGAAAGTGTTCAATTCTACAGGAGGGAAAATGCGATGCAATATTTTTTTGAAAAAAGTATGGGCGTTTTTTGCTTTTCACGCACATAGTTTTTTCAAAAAACCCTTTATGGGCTAGATATTGTCAGCGCATTTTTCCCGGACGTATACCTTTACTTTCTTTTTTTTTATTTTTTTGCCGAGGGACGGCATCCTATTTTTTGACGAAAACGCTGAAAAACTGTGCACGTTCTTATGATAACGTTACCAATGGGAAGAAATGGCAAAGACAGTGGTGTGCCCTTTGGCTTAGTTGAGGGAAAAGCACACGACTGTGCGCGGTTCATTAGTCAGCGCATGTGAGGCAGGAATGAAACGGACCTATTTCCGTGAAAGGAATGCCGAACATGGGCTGCAGGAACTTGGGAAGCGGTGGGAATTGGGAATGGTGCTGTAAAAACGGGGTAAACACTTCGTGCAGAAAATGGTGGGGTTCGACAAGCTCACCCACCGAAAATCTTTATTTGGATAACTGCCTGAAAAAGCGGAGGGAAAGACAGTGGTATTATAGCTGAAAAAAATTGCTTTTTGTTGGCGTTATCAGATGGCGCAGAGCATAGACCAAATAAAAGACTTTGACAACTATTATGCTTTGTGCCGTCTGATAATATAGCGGAGGGAAAAAGTGATTTTTTTCAGCTCTAATACTACTGTGCGCGGTACTGGAAGCTGACCAATGACAAAAAAATCTTTTTCTTTTTATAAAGATTTTTTTGGCAGTGGTTTGCTGGAGGTACTGGAAAAAGAGAAAACGAGTACACCATTTTCTAAACTCCTATAAAAGGGTGGCGGGGATTTGAAGGTGTTCATTGTGGGACTGCTCTACTAAATTATAACCAAGCGAGCGGTTGGAAGGTGTAGCGCATAAAGGCTTTGACTGTTGCTAGGAAAGCATTTAACATAATGCCACATTATAGGGACTATGTAGGGATGATGGCGGAACCCTTCGGCAGGCTCAGAGCTGGCTGGGTGGAGACAGCTCTCTGTAGCTAGGCAGTGCGTATAATGTTCATTATGTTACTTGCTGCGGACAGCGGTGGTTTTGGGACTTTAGAATGTTAAAAAAACACTAAAAGTATTAGGCTTCGGAGTGAATGTTTTTATTTTATTATTGTACAAAGATTTCAATTCTGGCAACGTTTTGCGGCTTTGCGAAGGAGCGGATTAGAAAGACTAAACTTTCAATTTTGAACTAACTTAAGCAAAACCATTTTTTCTATTTGCTAATTTACATTTTAAAAGCAAATAAAAAATGGTTTTGCGGATTAAATGCACAAACCTTGAATTAACCACTTAACCCGCTCTTTTGCAAAACCGATGTTGGCGGTAGTTTTTTTATCTTATTTTGTGTAGGATTTCTTTCAGTTTGGGTTCAATATTTAGTTCATCAAATAGTTTTTCCGATAAATTTAATGAGTTCTCAAAAGCCAAAATGATGTTTTTGGGATTTAAATCTGATGTTACTTTTTTATACGCTGAATACCAAATCGTGTCAATGTCCTTTTCGAGACTTTTAGTCGGACTTTCCCAATGTTGCGTTTTGCTTGTTCTTGCTCTTATAAGCCAAAGCAAGTATTTCTGCACATTTGATAAACTGTGATGAGCGTGAGCAAATTCTTCTCGTTTAATCAAGTTGCTTGTTGTCAGTACAACATTCAGTAATGATTGGCTTAACCACAAAATATTTTCATTTGTTATTCTTTCAGGCGATTTCGTTTTGATTTGATTAAGCGTTTTCCTTAAAAGTCCATCTTTGTCGGTTAGGTTCATTTGGTCAAAATCGCTAAATTCAACAATTCCGTCCCAAGATTTGATAATTTCAATTTCCTCCGTTTTTAAAAAATGGAATTCTCCTCTGACCATATTCTCGAAAATAGCAACTTCACTTCCATATTCGTTTGTAAAATATAAAGCCAAAGGATGAATTTGATTTACCCATTTTTCTGTCGAGAAATTTTCTTTATTTTTCAAGAAGATGTAAAATTCGATGTCAGAATATTTGTCTCCTTCGTTTTTGGTAAATGAACCATACATAAAAACGGCGGAAACATTTTCGTCTTGTTGAGCTATATATTTTGTTTTGTCAATCATTTGTAACTGTGTCATTTTTCTAATTTTTAAATGTTGATAATAGAAATTTTCACTACTTTTCGAAAGCAATGAAAAAGTTTTACGTTGTTTATTTTGGACAGTTACTTATAGCTTCATCGGATTATACTTTTTTATGTTCAACATTCTGTTTGGTAAAATTACCGCCAACACTCAAATAGACGAAGTAAAATTGTAAAATTCTTATAATCAAGGAAATATTCGTTTGTAAATGATTGTAAGTATTTATTTTGTTCGTTATTTGAGTTTTTGTTTATTAGTTCTTAACAAATTTATACAAAATAAATTAAGTTAAAAAACTGAAAATGTATATTTTGTGTTAAATGTGGAAAATTCATAAAAAAATCTATCTCTGTTTAAAAACCGAGCTATCGGGCAACGGTAGTTTTGAAACCTTGATGATGTTATAAAGAAATTAACGTTTTAGTTTGTTTTAAGGTTACGACTTTGTTTTAAGGGAACGGATTAAAATTCCGCGCCATCGGGTGATGGCGGAACCCTTCGGCAGGCTCAGGGCTGGCTGGGTGGAGACAGCTCTCTGTAGCAAGGCAGTGCGTATAATGTTCATTATGTTACTTGCTGCGGAGAGCGGTGGTTTTGGGACTTTAGAATGTTAAAAAAACACTAAAAGTTTGAGGCTTCGGAGTGAATGTTTTTATTTTATTATTGGACAAAGATTTCAATTCTGGCAACGGGAAACGCATTGGCGAAGTGGCGGATAAATTGGACAAAAAGTTCAATTTAGCGAGAACGTAGCCGATGTGTTTCCACAGAGCTAACTTACAAATAAAAAGCGAATGTGGAACACATTCGGCGGAATAAAATGCAGAAACTTTCAATTTAGCACTTAACCTGCCATTTTGCCAATGCGATGTTATGTGAAGGAATTTTTAGTATCTTTGTATTCAAATAATTCACATTTTATGTATTTCAGCAAGCCTTGGTAATTAAAAATTAAAGTAAATTATTAAATCGTCTTTTTGAGACGGTTGCTATTTGGTACGTTAATTTTTAATTTAAAATAAGGTAATAATGAAAAATATAAAACCCTTAACTTTTCCGTTTAATTCGGAAAATAATACATCCATAAAACAAAGTCTTTTTCGATTTCGAGAATATTTTGATTCTTCTACAATTGTTGGTTTAGGCGAAAACTCACATTTCATAAAAGAGTTTTTTACATTCAGGCATCAAGTTATTGAGTTTTTAGTAACTGAATGTGATTTTGACACCTTGGCATTTGAGTTTGGTTTTTCTGAAGGATTAGAAGTTGATAAGTGGATAAAATCACAAATTCCATTCGACGATTTGGATAAGTTACTGTCACACTTTTATTATCCAAATGAGTTTAAAGATACTTTGCTATGGCTTCGTCGGTATAATCAAGACAATAATAATCAAATTACCTTTTTAGGTGTGGATATTCCTAAAAATGGAGGTTCTTATTTTCCAAACTTTCGTATTGTATCTGATTATTTGCAAAGACTTTCAATCGTTTCTTCTGATGTCTTACAGAAGATTTTAAATCTTGCTGAGAAATTTGATTTCTATTCGACTTCTCAGCTTGCGTTAAATTTATCGCTTTTTGATGAAGCTGAACATAATGAATTAAAAGCATTGCTATTAAAAGTTTACATTCGTTTGATTACTCTTCAACCAAAATTAGAAAGTTTAGAATTTCAATCGATAGTTCATCAAGTTAAAGGCTTGATTTATATGAATTATAATGCTGATGCTATGGAAAGTTTCATTACTGAAAGGGGAATTGAAGGAGATATGGGAGCAAAAGACCAGTATATGGCAGAAAGCATTGATTGGTTTTTGAAAAATTCACTTGGTAAAAAGATTATTTTGGTTGCCCACAATGCTCACATTCAAAAAACTCCGGTAGATTTTGATGGATTTATTAGTTGTTATCCAATGGGGCAAAGACTTTCGATGACTTTTGGAGAAAAATATAAAGCATTTGCAATAACTAATCTACGTGGAGAAACTGCGGCATTGTATCCTGATAATGATTATCAATTTGGCTTTAGGGTTGATAAATTTCCACTTGATTTTCCAGAGTCGGATTCTGTTGAATTTATTATGCAAGAATTTGGAGGAAAAGAATGCTGTTTACTAATGAACAGAAGTACAGAATTAAAAAATTGTAATAAGATTCGATTTGATTCGATGTGCCTAAAAACTGAAATAGAAGAAGCTTTTGACGGAATTTTTCTAATAGAAAAATCAACTGTTTCAGAAGTAGTGGATTGAGAATTTATAAATTTAATTTCGAAACGGCACTTTCTTTTTGGAGGTGCCGTTTTATTCTTTCACATAACGGTTCGGCGGATTTGCGAAGTCCCAAGAAGGAAGTTTGCTTCCGTTCTTGGGATTTAGCAAATTCACAGATGTGCGAAGTTCGCGTAGCGACGAGCAACATCTGCGGATGTAATCCGCCGAACCGATGTGGCAAAAGGAGCGGAGCGGATTTTGCCACATCACTCAAATAGACGAAGTACAATTGTAAAATTCTTATAATCAAGGAAATATTCGTTTATAAATGATTGTAAGTATTTATTTTGTTCGTTTTTTGAGTTTTTGTTTATTAGTTCTTAACAAATTTATACAAAATAAATTAAATTTTAGGAAGTCACGAATTAAAAATCCGCGCCATCGGGTTTTGGAACCTTGACGATGTTATTAAGAACTGAACGTTTTAGTGTGTTATAAGGGCACGACTTTGTTTTAAGGTCAAGGATTAAAAATCCGCACCATCGGATAAGCCGCATTATTGTAGTCAATAAAAAAGAAATGCCCTATGTAAAAACCCATCAATTTGCCAATTGAAAATATTTAAAATTTTTCTTGTTTCTTGACATAGAATATGTTAGCTGATGCCCTTGTTTTAAATGCTTATTATTGAATTTGCAACTCTTTTTTCGCCTCCAATTTGTGTTGTATAAAAGCGTTGCTCTATTCCCCACAATACAAACTTTAAATCATCATCATTTTCAATTTTAAACTTTCCATTTTCGTAAGCTACTTGGCCATATTCGTTCGTATAATCATAGATTGCTATCTTTTCATCGTCAGTAAGTTTATTTAAAGTTTCATTTACTAATGCAATTCTTTTTCGATTTGGAATAGTTACCAAATTGGCAGAGAAACCTTCAGAAACTTCTAAAAAATCAGATTGTAAAAATGTTTCAGTTTCAGCCTCAGTTGCTTCTTTGTAAAGCTGGTCCATTCCTTTAAATATTTTTTGAGCTGCGGTTAATTTTTTAAAATATAAAGTATCATTATCCTTATTATATATTGCGTCAGCGAAAGAATTAATTGTTATAATTGGTTTTTCCGTTTCTAAAGTTAACTCATCAATTGAAAACCATTTTTTGCTTATAAAAAAACTTGAATTTATTATTTGGAAAAAATATAGGTTTGCCTGTATTGTGCAGATAAATGATAATTTCTTTAAATCAGCTTTAGTAATTTGATTTAAATCAACAGTATTTAATTCTTCAGTCAAAAAGTTTAAACAATATTCGGTTTCTGAGAAATTTGTTACTTGATATAACTCTTCATCTTCAATTAAAGTTGCTGGATTATAATCAATACCATTTAAAACTAAATCAGCAGTATTATAAACCTCTTCTTCAGTTTCAATTACTCTAAACAAATTTTGTTTTCTTTTTACTTTTCCTAAAATATAATTTGCCATAATTTATTGGTTATAAGTCTATGAATGTATAATTGTTTATTCTTTTTAAATTTTGAAATCCAATTTCTCCAGGTTTCTTTAAATGCTTTCTTGTAATTAGAAAAATTTTTATGTTACTATTGGTTTTTAAAAAATAGAAATGGTAACCAAAAAGTAAAAAAATTGGATTAAAATATAAGGTTTGAGATAAAAATGTAAATACATAAATTATTAAGAATACAACAATTAGAGTTGGAATATCATTTATTCCAAGAGAAACGAAAAAATATCCTAAATAAGTAGGTAGAAAATTATTGTTTGCTAATTCTATCTCGTTTACTGAAGAACTTGGTAATTGGTCTTTAGGTAATTTGTATGCAATTAAAAAACTTAAAGCTGTTAGAATAATTGGAATTAAAATAAATATTGACCAAGAATAATAAATATTGTAATTATCTAAAATGTTGAATTTGTATTTTTCCTTTATTAGGTATACAACAACAATTAACCAAGTAGAATTAAAAGCTAAGAATAATTGATAAATATATTTCATTCTAATAGTTTGAATTGAGTCGTTGTTTGTTTGCAGTTTCAAAAAGGGTTTCCGCTAACTCTCAAATAGACGAAATATTATTATAAATTTTTATAATCAAATAAATATTAGCTCGTAAATGATTATAAGTGTTATTATGAGTTCGTTATTTGAGTTTCAGCTTATTAGTTTCTAACAAATTTATACAAAATAAATTAATTTAAAAAACTGAAAATGTATATTTTGTGTTAAATGTGGGTAATTCATAAAAAAATCTATCTCGAGGGAGATAGATTTTTGTTTATTTTTTGAGGAGTTTTGTTTGGTAGGTTTTGTCTCCGATTTTTAGGTTGATGAAATATAGGCCTTTTGGATATGTTTTAAGGTCTATTGGGGTGTCTTTTAGTTGGGTAAAGTTCTTCTCTAGGATTTTGTTCCCTGCAACGTTAAAGATAATATAAGAGCCACTTTGGTTGGCTGTACGGCTGTCTGATTTGATGTAAGCGATATCAGCAGTTGGGTTTGGATATGCAATGAACTGATGATTTGCTTGTGCGAATTCTGTGGCATTGAGAACGCCTCCTGCGAAATTGTAGAGGTAAGCAAATGCTTGGAAATATTGGTCGGTCACAATTTTGTCGTGAATGATGAGGGTGTTTTCGTCATTTCTGGTTTCTGCGGAAGTTGACCAGTTGTGAGAACCGGTTAAGACTTGAGGGTCTGAACCTGCATTGTAATTGTCAACCAACATGAATTTATGGTGGAGGATTCCAGAGCCTGAATATTTAACCACTTTGTTAGTGCCAATGGCCGATTGTAGCGCTGCAAAATCATTGCCTGTTGGGTTTTGGCTGTCGAAAACTGCATTGATGGTTGATAAGCCTGTGTTGTATTTATTGATTAAAGCATCGCGGATATCGTCTCTTGTGATGAGCATATCTGCAATTTCTATGTCTGTATTGGCTGAGTTGATTACGTTTATGATTTTGGCAGTCACCCCATCAGAAGGGCTGAAATAGGCATTGACTACTTTTCCCCCAATGACGAAATTGTGAGGGGTATTGTCGGTTTTATAAGGTCCGAATTTTGATATGGTGGTATTTGGTGTGAGGGTATTGGAACCCCACATTTCTTCGAACTCTGTTTTGTAGGCTTGGGCTAATGCTTGGTCTTGAATGGCGATGGCATTGTTTTTATCGGGTCCATCAATTTGAACGGCTGTCCAGTTGGTAGAACCCGTCCATACCCAAGGGGTGTTCGGGTCTGAGCTGTCGGCATCGAAAATGACAAATTTGTTGTGCATGATACCATAGTCAGAAGTTGTAGGACTTGGTAATTTTGGAATGGAAGGATTGAGCAAAGGTATCATGACACTGGAAGTGCTGCCGTCATAGATTACTCTTACATTCACCCCACGAGAATAGGCATTGTTGATTGCCCCTGCAATTCCATTAGAACTATCTGGAGAGTAGCTGTTGTAAATGGCAATATCTAGGGTGCTTTGGCAGGCGTTTATGTAATCGATTAGTTTGTTATCTAATTGATCTGCCAAGTTTACTGCGTTCTGATACTGTGCTAGTGTATTGTTTACGGTGTGGTTAAAATAGACATTCATTACTCCTGTAGAAGCTGATTTTGCAACGATGTAATTGGCTTTAGCTGTTCTGGAAGTATCGTCATTAAAGGTATATTCTAGTTTGATGACCTGTGCAGGATTTAGGCTATCTAAAACGAAAGTGTTTTGGTTGAGGTCTCTGGCAACTCTTTTTGTAGTTTGGGTTTTAATGTCAAAAGCTTTGAGTGAAACGCCTTTATTGAAGGTAACTTCAATTTTATTATCCTTGTAGTTTAAGGTATAGTCGTGTTCTTGAATGGTCTGAGCTTGGGAATTAACCGCCAATAAAACGGTGGCAAAAAATAAGTTGGTAAAAGTTTTAATCATAAACTGGTATTTTTACAAATTTAATCATTATTTCGATTGGCAGAGATATGAAATAAAATGGTTATTTTTACTTTGAAATACGAACGAAAGATGGAACTCACCACAACAGAAAAGAAAATCATTTCCTTGTTGAAAAAGGGGCAACAACAGACTGAAATAGCTGAATATTTTAGAAATAATAAGAGCTTTAATATTAATTCACAATCTGCGGTAGAAAAATTGATTATGGGGCTAAAAAAGAAGTATGGCGTTAAAACCATGTTTCAGTTGGGTGTGGTTATTGGAACATCAAAAATTTGATTTCTCAATTAATTTTTTTTAAATTTGGACTTCTTTATTTTAATTATGGGAAAAAATTATGGGCTTAGGCTCATGGTTACCACTCAATTTTTTGGGTGGTTTTTTTGTGGGTTTTGGAAAAAAAAGCTCCGAAGGTATGAGGTTCGGCTTCGACAAGCTCAGCCACCGGGCTTTACTAAGAACAGTTTTTGAGGGGTAAGCTCCCCCAGCCCATCCTAAAGGAAGGGAGAAAGATGGGTGTAATAATTTGATTTATTAATCAATTTAATCAAAGATTAAAATAAGGATTGAGCTTCTAGGTTGGTGAGGTTTTCTGCGGTGAGTTGGGGATTGTAATTTGGGTAGAGAAAGTCTTCTACTGGGATATCATCAAGCCAACGGTATTGGATTTCTTGGTTTAAAAGAATTGGCATTCTGTGTTTGGTGTTGTGGATTTCTGCCATAAGTGGGTTGGCTTCCGTGGTTCCTATGGTACAGGTAAGGATTTCTTCATCGGTTGCTGGGTTTATCCAAATGTTGTACAGTCCGCCAATGGCAAAGATTTCTTGGTCTTTGATTTTGATGAGGTAATTGTCTTTTCTTTTTCCTTTGTCGTCTAACCATTTCCATTCGTGGAAGGCATTGACTAAAATGAGGCAACGATTGTTGGTGTAGTTTTTATAGGTTGGCTTTTGGTGTACTTCTTCCATTCTAGCATTAAGGGTTTTCTTTGCGAATTCGCTGTCCTTAGCCCATGATGGGAGGAAACCCCACTGCGCTGCAATGATGTGGTCTGTATCGTGGTCTAAAATCACTGGTAGTTTTGGATTGGCAAAACCGTTGATTTTGTCGTCTCTGGTGTAATCGTCTCCAATGTATTCTGCTTGATAGGCTTGTTCTAGTTCTTTTGGGGTGGATTTTATTCTAACGTAGTTGCACATGGTGGAAAGTTATCAGTCAAAAGTAGTGAATTTTTGAGTACTATGTACTTTTGGTTTTGGTAGTTTGAAATGGAGAAAAAAACTCCGAAGTTGCAAAGTTTGGAGTTTTGCAACTGTTAAGATATTTAGCGGTAGTTCTTGTTTATCAAAGTGTTGAAACTTGTTTGTACAAATCAATTAAGTGAAACACTGACATATCAATTAATGGTTCATACATAAATGCATTAATATGTATATTTTCAGGCGTCATCAAATTTACTTTATCTAAAATTTTAATATTAATATGGTTAGGATTAACTCTTTTGAATTCTTGAAACAAATTATTCATTTGATATGAAGAAATTTGAGTTAAATCATAACGAGGTAACTCCCTAATTAAGTATTCTTCAGCTTTTAATCTTGTCGCGATAGCTAAACAAATTTTATTTTCAAGTTTAATTTCATCTACAGAAGGTTCGTTAGTAATACTATCAGCTGTGGTTTTAATTAAATCTAAAACATTTTCGGCGCCAAATGAAATTGTTTTGCCTGATAATTTTGGTAGTTTAGAAATATAAATATTAAAGATGTTATTAGCAGTTAATGTACTAGTATTACTTTTTATGTGAAGACAACTTGTTAATAAATCATACTCTGTACATCTTTTGGATTCTATATATTCAATAATATTTCTTACAAATGCAATTAAGCTTATAAAAATCTTTTTATCACTATAATTTTTAAGGAAATGAACAAATACGTCTTTGCGATATTGACCATTGTGGAGTGAAATCTCTTTATTGTCGTTTTTAGTGGCCATAAATACTACATCTTTACCTAAATTTAATCTAGAGGCTATAGTTCTATAAAAATCAAAATTATGTGTTAGAATTATCATTCTAAATTTGTTTGATAAACTTAAATCTTTAATGTATTCAATAATTGCAAATTTATTTTTGTAGTCGAAAGAATCAGCAATATCATCAAATATAATTATGCATTTATCAGGATTTGATTTTTTAGATTCTATTTCGAATAAAAATTGTAGAATAAAGTATGCTCTTTGTTCACCTTTACTTAGAATACTTAATAAATTTTCCTTTTTTTGTCTGATAGGAGTTTCATTTTTTTCCAAATATTCAAATTCTAAATTAGCTGTGTCTTGTTTAAGAACTATATCTTCCTGATTAGTTAATATAACTTTAAATGGTACATAGAACCTAGAATTGAATGTTTCTATAATATCTTTCCAAAGCATAAATTCTTTTTTTGCTTCTGAAATAATCTTTTGTAGTTCAGACTTCAGTTTAGAATAAAATATGTTTAATTCTTCCGCTTCAGTTTTTAATTGAGATAAAGAATCAATCCATACTTTTTTTCTAAAGCCTTCGTAATCTTTAAGTGATAACAAAATTAGATTATCTTTTTCTATTACTTTTTTAAAAACTCTTAATTCAGTATTAGCTCCAATAGCTTTATCAACTTGGTCGAACGATTTTTTTAATTTTTCGTCATTAATAATTTTTTCAATTTCTTGAGTAACTATATCTTTTAATTTTTGAGAGTTTTTAATTTCAGTTCCGTCGTCTAAAATAAATTTGTGTCCTGCTTCAAAGAAAGTGTTATCGTCAATAGATTTTAAAATTTCATTAGCTTGATATGTACCAAATGAATTATCACCTTTTAGCTTAAAGAAACTTGATTTGGTTAAGAGATTCTTATAATCAGATACGTACTGATCTAATATTTTAGAGTTCTTTTCTAAAAATTTTTTGACATTGTTCTTTTTATCAAAGATATCATTGTATCTGAATTTATGTATATCGTATTTATCAGTTAGACTGTTAATATTTGCTTCTAAAATTTCGAAGAAATTTTTATCATTTCTATTTTCGGTGAAACAATCTATAATTTCTCCTTCACAATCTGAACTCTGAGAAATAGATTTCAATTTCTTAATGAAATCTGATTTATGAAGATTTAAATCTTCATAAATTTTATCGTATTTTTCTTTTAGTTCTTTACTAGCTATGAAATTAGTAATTTTATTAGATGCATCATAGTTATTATCTTCTGCATTAACGACAAGAATGTTTTCAGGATTAATAACATTACCATCAACTACAATGTCATATTTAGAAGATCTGTTGTATATTCTATCTGAAGGAACATTTTTTATGTCATTTTTTGATACTAAATCAAACGTTCTTGAAAAAGAAGTTTTCATCGTTCCGTTAGGAGCATAAATTAGGAATGTATTAGAATTATTAGAAGTAAAATCAAATTCAAATTTCAATTTACCTATTCCGAAACAATTTTCTAAATCGATTTTTAATTTATCCATAAAAATTTATTTGGTGATTAGTTTTTTTAGAATTACGGCTAACGTTTTGCCGCTTTGCGAAGGCGGGGATTTTTAGCACTAAACTTCATTAGATGCACAAAGCTTGAATTTAGCAATACACTGTCATAGAAGCACGAAACCCCCGCTTTTGCAAAACGGCTGTTGTAGGCAGTTATTGTTTTTCGCTTATTAATTTTAATGCATATTCTAAGTAAATATTTTCATTATTAATATATTGATTTATTGTTGGGATTACTTCGTAATTGGGTTTTACTCCACTTCCAAATGGTAATTTTGGTTCAACATTCATCACAAATTGTAATGCTGGGATTTCAATGGTTATTTTGGAATTTGGCAAAGTTAAATCTTGACTATATCCACTCGTATTTCCATAATAACCTCCGCCTGTTTCTTGTCCAATAAATGTTGCTAATCCTTGCGAATACATCATATTTGAAAATTCGCTACCGCCAGAATATGTTATTGGACTAATGAGAACATACACATTACCTTTAAAGGTGTCTTTTGGTGCTTTTTTGTATGCCATAAGTCCGAGACCTAAATTATTTTTTCTTTCAAGACTTCCATCTTTCATTTTTTTGTTTACAAAAATTCGTTCTAAAAATCCGAATACTTTAAGTTTTATCGGTTTGTCAATTCCATTATTAAGGATTGCTTTTTGAGTTTTGACTCTTACTTTAGAGTATTTTTGGTAATTATCGCCAAAATAAGAATATAACAAACCTTCATTTCCTTCAGTTCCACCGCCATTTTTACTAACGTCAATAATCACATTTTTAATATTATGTTCTTTTATTTCGGAAAAACTTTGTTTCAAGAACTTTTTTAATGTTTTATATTTGCTTTCTCTTTTAATTATGTCGTTTGAGAATGTTTGAATATCCAAATAAGCTGTTTTTGCATTTATAATTTTGAATTGCAAAGGTTCATTTTCAGTTTTTTCTTTGTCAATATTGTTGTTCTTTTTTAGGTTTTCATTAATTTGACTAATTGACAATGAATTAATTGTGATAGGCTCTGTAATTTCTTTGAATTTCACTTCATATTTCTCAATTATTCCATAGTAGTAAAAATAGTTTTTAGAAAAATTAAAGCCACCCAAATCACTGTATTTTACAGATTTTATGTACCCATCTGATGCAAATAAAATTCCAATTTTTGTGACAATTTCTTTGGGTGTTTCTCCATTGATTTTTTCAATTTCAAGATTTTCAATTTTTGCAGAATTATTTGAAGCATTTTTGACACAATATAACTTCTCGCCCAAGAAAACCACAGTTAAAGGTAAAAATCGAATATTTTCATTTTTATTGGTCTGTTCTTTAACTTCTTTTGGTAAAAAAATGTCTGTGTGGTCTTCTCTTGATAATGCTACTAATGGTGCGATTATTTTGTGAAATTCATAAACATTAAGGTCGTTTGTGATTTTGTTTTTCGCAGTTTGGAAAGCAAAATCAACGCTGTCTTTTGGGGTGTACCAGTACATTCCAGAATGAAACTTGTCCAAGCCTTGATACAATAAATCTAAATCTCTATGAAGTTTCTCCTTTGCAATTTTGGGAAAATCTCCAAAATTCTGAGAATACGTGGTTTGTATCAGTAAAATTAAAAGTATAAATGTCGATATTTTCTTCATTGACGGGTCGTTCTGTATAATTGCCTACAACTCATAAATATACGCAATTAGATACTAATTTATTGATATAGAACAAAATATTCGTTTGTAAACAATTGTAAGTATTTGATTGGGGTAATATTGAGTTATGCTTATTTGTTTTTATCAAAAATAAACAAATTTTATGAATAAAAAATATGGGAAGTCAGAATTTTGATGGAAATTGATGAAAATCATTGAGTTTATGAAATAGACACCCCTCTAAAAGAGGGGAACTGATAGTGTGTTATTTTGCTTTGACTTTGATGATTTGGTGGAGGTCTGTGGTGTAGCGTGGAGAGAGGTTCTTTTGGTTCATCTTCCAGGTTCTTTGGACGTCCATGGAGCCGAGCTTGATTTTGTCTGCTCCTAGTCTTTTGTTCATCACGTCTATTACCTGCATGATTGGGCGGTGTTTGGCGTGAAGGTCTTCATCAAATAATGAGGTCATTCTCTCGGTTTCGGGAACGAATTCTGTGACCATCACCCCTGCTTTTTTGTATTGGAAAAATGGCAGGTAGATTTTTTCCAGTCCTTGCAGTGCTGCTTTGGAAATTTCAATAGCGGAATTGGAAGGATTGGTTAAGGTGATGGTGATGGAGTTGCTGTATTGTTTTAAGTCCAGTTTGAAACGGTCGGTCATAATGAAAACGGTCACGTATCTGCAGCATGATTTTTGAGCTCTTAGTTTCTCGGAGCATTTATAGGCGAAGGTAGAAACTCTTTCTTTCAAGGTTTCTAAATCGTCTGTTCTTTTGTCGAATGTTCTGGTGGTGGCGATTCCTTTTTTGGGTTTTGGAATGGTTAGGTCGTATTGAGGTATTCCACGTAATTCGCGGTGCATTCTTAGTCCGAGGATTCCCATTTCTTTTTGGACGAAAGCTTCTGGCAGTTGGGTAAAGTCCCAAGCGGTTTTGATGCCTCTTGCCGAAAATCTTTCGTAGTATCTTCTCCCGATGCCCCAAATATCTTCTAGGGGGAACCATTTTAAAGCTTTTTCAATTTTGGAAGGTGTATCAATTATATAAACGCCATTGGTTTTCTCGGGAAATTTTTTTGCAATTTTATTGGCCACTTTCGCCAAAGTTTTTGATGGTGCAATACCGATACTGCAAGGAACATCAAGACCTCGTAGAACGGTTTCCCTTAATTCTTCGCAGTGTTTCTGTAAATCGTAATGCTCGTAACCGTGGAAATCTAAAAAAGATTCATCAATGCTGTAAACTTCAATGTCTTTGCAGAATCTACGGCAAATATTGGTAATTCGGTTGCTGATATCACCATATAAAATAAAATTGGCGGAAAAAACGGTAAGCCCTGCTTCTTTTTCTAGGTGTTGGATTTGGAAGTATGGTTGCCCCATCTTAATTCCCAAGGCTTTGGCTTCGTTAGAGCGTGCAATGGCGCACCCATCGTTGTTGGAGAGTACCACAACGGGTTTGTTTCGCAAGTCTGGGCGGAAAACCCTTTCGCAACTTGCATAGAAGTTATTGCCATCGATTAAGCCGTACATTATTTTCTTAGTTTGTGTAGGTTCCAAGTTGCCACGCCCCAAAGCTCGAAGTCTGTGTCTTCGTTGATGTCTATATCTGAGTAATTGGGATTCTCGGATTTTAGTTTTATTTTCTCTAATCTTAGGGAGTTTTCTTTGTATTTTGGTTTGTACCTTTTTACATAAAATTCTCCTAGGTAAAAGACAACTACTATATCATTTTCTCTCGGGAATAGTCCTTTTTGGACGATGAGGATGTCGCCATCAAATACTCCAATCCCATTCAGTGAGTCACCTGTTACTCTTGCAAAGAAAGTGGTTTCTTTGTCTTTGATTAAGAGCTTTAATAGGTCTATGGTGTCTTCGGGGAAGTCTAATGCAGGACTTTCAAAACTGCCATAACCACCAGCTTTTACCTTGGCTGGAAGGACTGGAATGATTAGTTTTTCTTCATTCTCGAGTTTGAAAAGTTCTATCTTGGATTTCATTTTTCAAAGGTATAAAATAAAGCAAAATGAATGAGGGGGTGTGGAAAAGTTTTGGTTGATGGGTGCTGGATGCTGGGTGTGAAACAATTTTCTTTTCCCCTCCCTAAAGGGAGGAAAATTGTTTGGGGAAAATTTTTGCCCCGACCCTGACTTCGACGACGCTCAGTCACCGTGGGTGGAAAATTGGAAAGAAAAATTTTTGCCCCGACCCTAAAGGGTGAAATTTTTCTTAATTGTAAAGGGAGGAAAATTGTTTATTGTTACCTCAGCTTTGAAATCACAACGGAGGGTGCGTTGTGAATTTGGTGATGTGTTTTTAAGATTGATTTTGCACTATGCGATATAAATTAGCGAAATGAAGCAAACAAATCCATCGACTCCGCTCAGGATGTTGGGCTCTAGGAAGACTTGGACTAGAGACGGTTTTTGTGAAGCTGAGTGAGATAATGGTTACGGAAAGTTGAGTCACCGAATTGAGGAAAATTGTTATATTCGTTTTTAAGAACTTTTCTTTTATGGAAGGAATTTTGGAATTATTTTAGAGAGTATTGGGTAAATAAGCCTTTGGAGGTAAAATCATACTTGAATGAGTGGATGATTTGATTGCTAAGGGTGAGGTTTTGATGGGATTTGACTATTTATAAGCTCCGAAGTCTGGAGGCTAAGGAGAGTGGGGCTTCAGACAACATAATTTCAGTAAAAACTTCCTGTTTATTTTCCTGTGAAAAGCTACTCAGCATTACGTTGGCTTCGCCCAATTGTAAAGCAAAGTTTTGTATGTTAGGAAGTAATTTCTCTGTACTAAAAGAAAAATTAGGGAAGTTTTCTAATTGTCAAATAAAAGTCATGAGCCGATTAGGTTTTATATTCGGCTCATTGTGTAAGTTTGTCTACGAAAAAATGAAATCTGCTAATGCTATTCTTAGATTATTTACTCAACTCTTTCGCTAACATTTCTGCTTGTTTTAACACTGTTTCCGTAGCCAACGATTGCATATCTGGTGGATAACCATATTTACGCAATAATCGTTTTACAGCAACTTTCAGCTTTGCCCGCACGCTTTCTTTTATATTCCAATCGATGGTTGCATTTTGTTGGATGGTATTGGTTAATTCAACCGCAAGTTCACGTAACTTTTCTTGCTGAAGTAATTCTATAGCACTATCATTATTAGAAACTGCGGTATAAAAAGCATATTCATAAGATGTTAAACCAAGTTTTTTTGGTTCATCATCCATTTCGACAATATTCTTACTCAGCTTTATAAGCTCATCAATCACCTCTGCAGCTGTTAGAATTTTATTGTGGTAGCGATTAATTGATTGCTCGAGCATTTCCAGCAATTTCTTACTCTGTACTAAATTGGTTTTTGATCGTGATTTTATTTCATCATTCAACAACTTCTTCAAAACCTCTAATGCCACATTCTTGTGTTGCATATCCTTTAATTCCATCAAGAAATCATCCGATAAAATGGAAATATCTGGTTTCTTAATACCTGCTGCATCGAATACATCAATCACTTGATCGGATACCAAAGCCTGATCAATTACTTGACGAATGGTGGTTTCAATTTCTTCATCTGTTTTACCTGAACCCGTACTATCAAACTTTGCTAACCTTGCTTTAACGGCTTGGAAAAATGAGATTTCATCTTTAGCATCCATCGCTTGATCGTGTGGTATCGCAATAGCAAATGCTTTTGATAAAGCAGTTACTTCATCAATATATCTTTTCTTGCCATTTTCTAATCCTAAAATATGATCTTCGGCAGCTAATATCATCGACAGTTTTTTTGATGTGTCGGCATCAAAATAATCTTCATAATTGAAACCGTGATACATTGCAGAAATCACTTCAATTTTTTCTAACATTAGAGTAACTGCCTGTTCTTGTGCTACCGCCGGATCTCCTTTTCCTCCCGCATCCGAATAAAAAGCTAAGGCTTTCTTTAAATCGGAGGCTATACCCAAATAATCAACGATTAAACCACCTGGCTTATCCTTATACACCCGATTTACACGAGCAATCGCCTGCATCAAGTTATGCCCTTTCATCGGTTTATCGATATACAACGTATGCATACTTGGAGCATCGAAACCTGTTAGCCACATATCACGAACAATAACCAATTCTAATTCATCATTCGGATCTTTCATACGTTCGGCTAACATTCTACGTTGATCTTTTGTTGTATGGAATTTTGCCAATTCAGGACCATCAGAAGATGCAGAAGTCATAATCACTTTTATCTTTCCTTTCTTCAAATCGTCCGAATGCCATTCAGGTTTTATAGCAATTATCGCATTGTACAAATCCGCCGCAATACGACGACTCATTGACACGATCATTCCTTTCCCTTGAAACACTTCCTGACGTTGCGTAAAATGATTGACGATATCAGCAGCTATATTTTGAACACGTTGTTTCCCGCCAATCAGGGCTTCTAACTGAGTCCATTTACTTTTTGCCTTTTGAGTGGCTGTTAAATCTTCCTGATCCAATTCATCATCTAACTCATCTACTAGCTCTTTTCCTTCTTCTGTTAGTTTTACTTTTGCTAATCTACTTTCATAGAAAATACGAACTGTTGCTCCATCCTCAACTGCTTGAGCAATATCATAGATATCTACATAATTACCGAAAACTGCTGGCGTATTGACATCCGTACTTTCAATTGGTGTTCCTGTAAAACCTAAATAGGTAGCATTGGGTAAGGCATCACGCATATATTTGGCAAAACCGTACACGATTTTTTTACCAATTACATTTCCGTTCTCATCCTTATCATCAACCGTTTTCGCACTAAAACCATACTGTGTACGGTGGGCTTCATCGGCAATTACAATAATATTTTCTCTGGTAGATAAAGTTTCAAAAACGTTTCCTTCTTCCGGTTGAAATTTTTGTATCGTCGTGAAAATTACCCCTCCAGAATTTACCTTCAATAAGTCTTTCAATTGCTTACGATCCATCGCTTGAACAGGATCTTGACGCAATAATTGTTTCGAAGCCGCAAATGTGTCAAATAATTGATCGTCTAAATCATTACGGTCGGTTATTACTAAAACCGTTGGATTATCTAATGCCAATACAATTTTCCCTGTATAGAACACCATAGACAAAGATTTACCCGAACCTTGTGTATGCCAAACCACACCCCCTTTTCGGTCACCTTCAGGTTGGTTTTTCACGCCTGGTAAACCGTAGCTTTCTGGGGATTCTTTTACTAGATAATCTGAAGTTTGCTTTGAGATAAATCCAGAAGCTCTTTTTGTAGATTCTACCGCACGATTTACGGCATAATATTGATGATAGGCTGCTAATTTCTTTACCGTTTGTACAGTAACAATTCCATCAGCGTCTTCTTTTTTAAATTTTTCGAAAACCACAAAATGTCTGACCAAATCCAACAATACGCTTGGTTGCAACATTCCTTTAATCAATGTTTCTAATTGGCTGATTTGTTTAGAAGCTTCGTTGATACCATCTGTAGTTTTCCAAGCCATAAAACGGCTCAAACCTGCCGAAATGGTTCCTGCTTTTGCTTCCAAACCATCAGAAATAACCGAAAAAGCATTGAAAGTAAACAATGATGAGATCATTGTTTTGTAGGTTTCTATTTGGCGGAAGGCAGACTGAATGGTGGTTTTATCATCCGTAGCGTTCTTTAATTCAATCACAACCAATGGTAAGCCATTGACAAACAGAATAATGTCTGGTCTTTTATTGACTCCGTTTTCTATGATTGTGAATTGATTGACTACTAAAAATTCGTTGTGTAACGGATTTTCGAAATCAATTAAAAACACACGATCCCCTCGTTCCTGTCCATTCACCCGTTTGGTCACCGGAATACCTTCTGTCAATAAACGATGAAAGGTTTCGTTATTGGATAACACATCAGGCGAAGCAATACGCAAAATTTGCTTTACAGCATCTTGTTGTGCATCTACAGGAATATTAGGATTTATACGGCGAACCGCATTTTCCAATCGTTGTTTTAGCACCACTTCTTCAAATGATGTTCTTTCCAGATTTCCTGCATCAGGAGCTAAATGAACGCCATTGATATAATTATATCCCTGGTGTTTTAATAATGTTATAGCGAGTTGTTCGATTTCGTTTTCGGTCATGGTACAATATTATTTTTCTGATTCTCCTTCACTGTCATTTTCTCCTAACCAACGGCTAACTGTTTGTTCGTATGGTATTATTTCATCACCTAACCAATTTTCAATATATCTAGGGTTATGACTGTTAGGAGTTGGATAAACATCATCAATTCTAACTTGTATAGGTGCACGTACACAATCACCTGTGATAATTGCATGTTGCTGTGGAATAACTGGTAACTGGTCTAAAATATCGGCATTAGCACTAGAAACTAAACCACGAATATATTTTTGATCTTCTGGATTTTGTAGACGATGAATAATGAATGAATTACATTGCGATAAAACTGTTTTTGATAATTCAGATGGTCTTTGACTACTCACAATTAATGAAATTCCATATTTTCTCCCTTCTCTTGCTATTCTTTCAAACACAGTTTTAGCTACTGAATATTTATTCTCAGCAATATAATTTTGAGCTTCCTCTAAAACTATGACAATGGGATATTTTCCTCTGTCCGCAGGAACAAAATATGAAACAAACTCCAATATAATTCTTCCTAATAATGCTGTAACCGTTTCCAATACTTCAAATGGAAGTTGAGAAACATCTATAATATTTACTTGATGGGCTCTCGTTTTATCATAGACTGTAGAAGTATCATTATATTTCTTAATAAAATGTTCTTCTGTTTCTTGTGAAAAAACATTATTATAATCTCCTAAAAGAAAAGCTAGAAATTGTGGTAAGACATTTTTATTTATTTCTTCTGTATTCTTTAACATCAAAGGAATTGCCATTCTTTTATCGTTTAAAAAACTGTTCATTCTTAAACGTAAAGTAGAGATAAATTCATTAAGCCTCGCGTTTCCAGAACCTTCATTTTTTATAGCTGCATCTAAAAATTTAGTACACAATTCTTGATAACTAAAATATATTGGTAAATCTATATTTTGAGAGCTTGTAATTTGTGTTTCTGTAGCTTCTTCCATCAATACATTTAAACGATCTTGAATATTTCCTATGATTGGCGTTTGTAATGCAGCATTATTAAAATTTATTTCTGCTCCTAAATTTGATACTAAGTCAGCCAGTTCATTATCAAAAGGTCTTATAGCTTCTGCAATATTTAAGATTTCATTATTTACCAACCACTTCCATCTACCAAAATCTTGATATCCTGTTCTTTTCTTTATATCTTCATTTGAAAATGTTCTTATACTCTCCAAATCAGCTGTTAAATTTAAAGGAAGAACCAATCTAGCAATACTTTCTTCACTATTTTTTGCTAAACCAATTGCACTATTTAATAACGGAGCTTGAGTAGCATCACTTGGATTTAATAAAGCTCTAAAATCTGACCAATTCATTAACCAATAAGGAACCTGAACATTATCTTCACCACCATAATAGTT
The DNA here is from genome assembly GCF_028864635.1 of Cloacibacterium sp. TD35. NCBI lineage: Bacteria > Pseudomonadati > Bacteroidota > Flavobacteriia > Flavobacteriales > Weeksellaceae > Cloacibacterium > Cloacibacterium sp. TD35. The sequence continues at coordinate 373,925 of NZ_CP104850.1, forward strand.
TGCATTAATTAATTTCAATTCTTCCTTAGTCTCAGGTGTCATCTTTTCAAGAATTTCATCATTAGGTAAAAAGGCATCTTTATATTCTCCATTGGTATCGAAAATTACAATATGTGCATTTTTTAACGAACCACCATTGTAATCATATTTGAAAAGATTTCTAAGGATTGAAGTCAATGTACAAGATTTACCTGAACCTGTATTACCTAGAATTGCAGCATGCTTAACAAAAAATTGATCTGGTGAAATCTTTACCTGATAATCAGAAAATGCTGGTGATGTTCCAACAGGAAGATAAAAATCTTTTTCAAATTCTATTTTATCCTTGTCGATCTTATCATCAAAAATATGCTGTAAATCTTTTTCAGTAACGTACCAAACTGGATTATCTAATGTTGGAAAGTTATATACGCCTTGAATAAATTTCTCGCTATTCCCATTTTTTGAAATTGTACCCAACATCGTAGCCGAAATATATCGAGCGGATGTTGGTAAAGATATTGAAGTTGAATTCTTACCAAATTCAACCTCTTCTTTCATTGTTACACGGGTAATTAATGCAACCACTCGATCTGCACCTACCGGTATAATCAAATAGGAATTAATACGAGCTATTTCATAAACATCCAAAACTCCACTTTTATATGTTCCTCTAAGGTCTTCCTCAATTTTAATAAAAACTCTAAAATTATCTACTGAAAGAACTCTACCTATAATTCTATTGTTACTACTCATAAAAGGCTGTTTTACAAATTAAAAAGGTAAATCATCGGGAGCATCTGAATCTTGTTTAGTATTCGAATCTGATTCTACTATTTCATCTTGCGTAATAATATCATTTTCTTGAACATCTTGATCATTCTTTTTGGTAGGATAAATTTTTTCCATTGTTTCCGCCACATAAACTATTTCATCCTCTTCATATAAATCAGGCATAATTTTATCTACAAAACCTACAAAGGTTGATTGATCTGCAACTGTCTGATCTAAAATAATAATTCTTCTATCCCCCAAAGCCTTTAATTTTTCTATTTCTGATTTAGGATCAGCTGTTGGAGCAAAGTTGGCTATAATTAAAGTAAAAGAAGGAATAGATAATGCTTGCTTAATAATATCATTTATATGCTCATCATAAAAAGAATATCCTACACAAATCAACACTGATTGTGGCTGATTAATAGCTTGAGAAAATTGTCTGAATAATTCCGAGTATGGTAAATCAAGCGTGAAAGATTTTTTACTTACACATGGATAAATCATAATTTCATTATTTTCATCAATAGTAAAATTATCATTTAATGGAATCTCTTTAATTCCGTAAGTATTGGATACATTAGGTGGTGTAGAAACCCAAGATAATGAACCATGCATTTTATAATATCTTAAGACCTTTTCTGCTCTATGTACTTTACCTATTGCACTTTGCCCAGGGTAATACAAATCGTAGTCATATACTTCTGGTCTAAAGAATCTGTTATGTACTCCCATAAAACCATTTATATAGTGCACTCCTAAATTATCTAAAGCATAATCAAATGCCATATCATAATTAGTTGTAAAGAGGTTTGCTCTTCTTAGATGAACAGGTCTTTGTAACAGTTTCTTGACTAATACCTCATGATAATGATATCTGTTTTTCTGAAGCTTTGAATCAGATGTATAATATTCATTAATGGTTGTTTTATTCGTATCACATTGTTGAAACAACCACTGTTGCATTTTAGTAATTGATTTATTTATATCACAAACACATGTACCTTTTTTCTCTCCAAGATATCTATCTGCTTGTAAACAATTGATTAAATCTTCAAAAGAAGGCTCTGCATCTTCTCCAAAATAACGAGTTATTTCAGTTGAACATTGATCTTTTAATGATTGGGGAATTGTTCTAATTACAGGAGCTCCTAAATGAAAACTTGAACCGGCACCGAATAAGAAACTAACATTTTCTAATTCAAGATATTTTTTAACTTTTAGTTTAATACTTTCAATTGTTTCTGTCATGATTTGTTTAATGGATTTCTTAGCTTTGGTTAATAGCATTAAGGAGCTGAATTGGCTAACAACTCCTTTATATTTTTATAACTTCACCCGCATCTCGCCACTCATTAACTTAGGCAATAAGGTATCGCGAAGTTGGGTTAGGGTTTGGATTTGCTGTTGATTAGCTCCAATCTTATTAAAATACTCTTTAACAAGTTCATGAAACTGATGAATCACCTCAATATTAGGTTTTTTAAACTTTAAATCCATTAAATGTGGTACTTTAATACTTGGTTGTACTCCGCCAATATCAAGGTTTAAAATATCTTCTTTGTTGATTTTTAAGAAAAGATAAATGAAATATGGAGAAATATTATCAGAACGTAAACCAATTAAATTTTGAGCGATACACCCAATATTTGATGTAAAAATTGAAAAGACGCCAATTGTACCTACTGTAGAAACAATTACATCATTTACTTTTAAATGTTTTCTAAACCAAGAATTATATGTTTCCTCAACAACATACTTTCTGATAACATTATAATTAACTAAGCAATCAGATGTATTAATTGCATTCACCTCTATTAATGGATATGCTGTTTTATAATCTACAGTTGGTGGTGTTTTACCTCTATTATCTACAACTAAATCTATTATTGAACCTAATGAAACTTCCTTCCAATCCTCTTTCGCATCCACTATAAACCACTGACGGAATAATGTTTCCGCCAATGCCTCTAAGGTTTGGTTTTGTTGGTGTAATAAGTCGATTTTATCATCCAAACTCGACAATACCGATGCAATGGCTTTTTGCTCGGGAAGTGGGGGAAGTTGGATTTCAAAATTTCTAATAGCATCTTTATCGCCTCTTGGCATTTTCGCTCCTTTAGATGTCAGAACTGTATATTCTGTAAATTCAGGATTACATAAAATATAGTAAAGAAATTTTGAAATAATATTTTCTTTAGCTCTAAAAGTTAAAACATCCTGAGAAACAGTACCGTCAAATTTAGCGTGCCATACTTTTTTGAAATAAGTTCTGATGTTTGAAAATAATATATCATTCTCTACAAAAGCATTTACTGTATTTGTTGTAGGCAATTTCTCAGCATTTTGAACTCCACCAAAATCATTGATCATATTTTCTGTTGAAATATAATTTTCTAATGTTGCATTTTCGATAGGTGTCTTTGTTGAAATAATATCACTAATATCCCCTAATTGAACTTCTTTCCACTTATTCTCCATCATTCGTCAATTCAATTTTTAACAAATTTTCAGCAATCATTGCATTCAATTCCGCTTCTTTGGCTAATTGTTCTTCCAAAGTTGCTTTCAGGGAAGTAAAACGCTCTACAAAGTTGAAATCGTCTTCTTCATCCGGTAAACCTACATAACGCCCAGGTGTTAAGACATAATCCAACTCTGCAACTTTAGACACCGGCACCGAAGCACAGAAACCAGCTACATCTTCGTATTGCCCATCGACATTACGCCAATTATGATAAGTAGAAGCAATTAAGTCGATATCCTCTTTACTCAGCTCACGGTTTCTACGGTTGATGAGATGCCCTAAATTACGCGCATCAATAAACAAGATTTCGTTTTCGGTATTACGGAATTTGGCATTCGGTACTTTCTTACGGCGCATAAACCATAAGGCCGCAGGAATTTGAGTATTCAGGAACAACTTGGCTGGTAAGTTCACAATACAGTCAATCAAACCTTCTTCGATTAATTTTTTACGGATCTCGCCTTCACCTGAAGTTTTAGAGGTTAAGGCTCCTTTTGCCAATACCACACCTGCTTGCCCTGTTGGTGCTAAGTGATGGATGAAATGTTGCAACCAACCAAAGTTGGCATTCCCTACGGGAGGTGTACCAAACTGCCAACGCGCATCGTTACGCAATAAATCGCCCGACCAATCACTCACATTAAACGGAGGATTGGCAATGATATAATCGGCTTTTAAATCTTTATGTGCATCGTTCAAAAACGAACCTTCTGAGTTCCATTTTACGCCCGTAGAATCAATCCCACGAATGGCTAAATTCATCTTCGCCAAACGCCAAGTGGTTTGGTTGGATTCTTGTCCGTAAATCGAGATATCATCAATTCTTCCCTGATGGTCTTCCACAAACTTTTCCGACTGCACAAACATACCACCCGAACCACAACACGGATCGAAAACACGGCCTTTATAAGGTTCTAGCATTTCTACCAATAACTCTACTACCGAACGTGGCGTGTAGAACTGTCCACCTTTTTGACCTTCAGCCAAAGCAAACTGACCTAAGAAATATTCGAAAACATGTCCTAACACATCGGCAGAACGCTCCTGCGTATCGCCAAAGTCAATATTCCCAATCAAATCTATTAAATCGCCTAAGCTTGTAGGATCCAAATTTTGTTTGGCATATACTTTTGGTAAAATACCTTTTAATTGTGGGTTTTCCGCTTCAATAGCATCCATTCCGTCATCTACAATTTTACCAATAGTTGTTTGCTTTGCACTAGATTGTAAAAACGACCAACGCGCTGAAGGTGGCACAAAGAATACGTTTTCTGCCGTGTATTCTTCTCTGTCTTCCGGATCAGCTCCTTGATCAATCTGTGCGGTTAAATCAGCATGTAATTTCTCAAATGCAATTGATATATATTTTAAGAAAATCAATCCAAGAACCACATCTTTATACTCCGCAGCATTAATATTTTTACGCAACTTATCCGCTGCTTTCCATAAGGTTTTCTCTAAAGGTTCTTCAACCGTTTGTTTTTTCTTAGCCATAAATTTTATTTATCGAAATAAATATAAAGTCAAATTTAAACCTTTATATTGTAATTAAAAGTATTATATTAGAATTAATCAATTAGATTTTAATACATTTTACCCTATTTTTCAAAAGATTAGTGCCATTGGGAGTATATTCTTCTATTTCAACTTGCACAGGTAATTCTTCAATAAGAGAATGATTGGTAACTAAATGTGGTGGTATGAAAATATTATCTCCCCCCTCATCTGGTTTAAAAAAAGCGAAGCCTTTATGGGGATTAATATTGATGACCTTACCACAAATGTAGACTTCGTTATGTTTAGCCTCCTCAGTTTCTGTTTCCACTTTTACCCAATTCTCTTTTTTAGGATTTGAATCTACATACATTTTAAACCATATCAAGACATCTAATAGTTGAAAAGAAATACTTTTCAAAAGATAAGTAGTTCTTATGGTCTTAACATAATTATCAATTTCTGACCTATGTGAGCCAGCTTGTGTTATAGATAAAATACTGCGTAAGTATGAAGCAATCTGTTTCGGAAGATGTGTTTCTTGAAGATGCTTGTGTTGTTTGTATACAGCGTCGGTATTCTCATATTGGTCTTGACCAGCAAGGAAAATACTCGTTTGATTTAAAGCGACACTTGGTGTAACAAATTCAGAAGGCAGTAAATTGAATTTATTGAATGCTATAAAAAGGTCTTCGACTACTTTTCGAATAGCGTTGAAATAATTGTCAATGTTTGTATCATCATTGACTTTGAGTAGGTTCAAAATATCTTGACCTGCAAACTCGCCAATGTACTTTTCTGTACATACGTCAAACACTCTTTTGTAATTGTGACGAATTTGAGTATCTTCCTGTTTTGCAGCAGCAGTCCTTATATCTGAAAACAGTCTGTCAATTTCCTCGTCACTACCTTTTTTGTAAACATTGGTAAAGGCCTTTTTGAAGGTTTTGTCTTCATAAGCTTCGGCTTGCCCTGTCAGTACAAATACTTCAAACTTCTTTTTAATTTGAAGTAATCTTTCTTTGGCTCTATGCACATTGTAGGTGTCTTCCGTTCCTTGGACATCATCTTCATTTTCAAAAAATTTAGCGTCTAATAGCACGCCATCATAAAAAGGATAATTCCTTTCTAATTCATCCATGCCACTATTCAAAGACTTGAATGGAATCAGGTTTATGCCATTTCTTTTTGCACGGCCTTTAGTTCCAGTTAGTGTTTCATGCTCATCGTCTATCCACAATATATTATAAAATATGTCCTCCATAATTAATTAATCAATTTTATTGGAAATTGGAATTTGAACTTCACCAAAAAGAATGGGTCTTCATTCAGTGAAAGTATCCAATCCGGGTTGTTAAAATCACTAGCAATTCTGTGTATATCATAACCACCTAAACCACTGCCATTGTTAGAATCGGCTGTCGAGTATTTGGTTATAAACTTCTCCCTGTCAAAATTCTTCGGAAAAGGTTTGCCGTTATTTCTGATTTCCATTACTAAAGAATCATCAACTTCGGTCAGTTCAATAATTACTTCGTTGCCTATAGCTTTTTTATCAAATGCATACTTATTGGCATTTGTGAGAATGTTATCCAGCAATGTTTTGAAAAGCGTTTTGTTAGCATAAATGCCTCTTTCTTTGAGTTTTTCACCTTTTAATAAAAACTTCTTTATTGTGAAGTGAAAGCCGTTATTAGACAGTTCGTTGACGGTACTATTAATATCTGACAGCGAAATAATTTGTTTTTCGTACTCGGACAATACAAGTCCGTTTTCACCCTTTTCAAGCACATCTGTAATGAAGTTTACATCACGCTTGATTTCCTTAAGGGCTGATAAAATATCAATATCATAGAAATCGGAAAATACTTTGTTCAATTCTTCAAAATCGTTCTTTTTCTTGGTTAAAAAATCCAACAAGTTGTCAGACCAATCCAAAATATTTTGTCTAGGTCTTCCCAAAGTATGCTTTAATGATGCAAATTCATTGAACTGCTTTATCGTCTTACCATGAACCAAGGCATTACGTTCTTCTTGCAAGCTTTTAATCTTATCAGATAACTCATTAATAACCTGAACTTTAGCACGCTGCTCTTCTAATGAAGGTAATTTAATTACTACCTCAAGTAAATCTTTCTGTCGAATAAAAGGTATAGTAGCTCCTAAACGGTAGGAATCTAATTGATGATTAACATATTCCGACTGAAGCTCATTGATTAAATAAGCTTTATCAACAATTTCTTCATTAACTTTAAATGAAAAAATATCCTGACTTCTAAAAATAGGCTCATCTTTGAACTCAAAAAAAGTTGGCTTTAAAGAACGCCAACGCATAGCAAGCAGTAAGCATGATTCTGAGACAATATGAATGTCAGATCTCCTCAGTTCTGTCTCTTCCACATTTGAAATATCAAGTGTAAAATCCACTTTATCGTCTTTTAAATCACGGATGCGAATTAATTTGCCTGATTCTGGTAAGTTTCCTCTTTGGCCTCTAACTAACTCTAGAATATCACCTAGCTTTACTAATCTTTCGTTTTCTTCAAAAATGATTTCATTAAGAAAATATCTTGGTACGCTTAGGCTATATTCATTCGAAATGATTTGTTCATTACTCACAAACCTAATAAACTCTGAATCAATTCTAGTATTATGTATTAGCTCACTGAGTTTATTATCATTTAGAATCTTTCCTTGACCATCTTTTTCTTCAACAAATTCACTGGCATCAACAAAGCGAACCAATCCTGATTTTTTCTTATTTTTGTTAAGCATCAGAATCACAAGGGGAATTCCTGTATTTGATAATAATCCTCCTGGCAATGATATAATAGTATCTAATACATCTTGTTGAATCAATTCTCTTCTTAATTGCTTTTCATATCCTTCTCTAGACAAGAAACCCAGTGGTAGTATAGATATTAAATTACCCTTAGAATCGAGAGATTCCAGTCCCCTTTCAATTAAAAACTGTTCAACTGAATTTACATTATGATAGTTTCTGTCAAATTTCATATTAAACGGTGGATGAGCAATAACTAGATCAAATTTTTCATTTGATGAAGGCCAATTCTTTGTAGAATCAACACATACATAATTTGAAAGACGAAGTTTATTATGCGCTAATAGACGAAGTGTTCCTAATGCCCAAGATTCCTCAGAGATTTCTTGACCTAAATAAGCTATTTCTTTGTCAAGACACACACCAAATGAAGCCAAGCCTGCAAAAGGATTAAAAACTTTGGCATCTTTTTTTAAATCAGCTAAACTAGACATTAAACGTGTTAACTCAACAGGTTGAATAAATTCACCAGCATATCTGCCCTGAGATTTAGAAATTTTATACAAAATATCTTCAAAAAAACTTGGAAAATAATCAACTAGCATCTTTCTATCTAATTGAAAAAATTGAAATAAAAATATATCAAATGGTTGATTAAAAAGATTAGTCAATGAATTGTTAAGCGTATCAACAATTTGAATATATGCTTCCTTAGTCTGGGAATTTAAAACTGAATTAACAATGAGCGATTTTAATTTATTTAAGTCAAAATCATCTGTAAAAGAACCTTCATTTATTACACCATCTTTATATAATGATATCAATAATAATGTAATCTGAACAGAGTCACTTGTATTGTTGAATTTTGAGTTATATCTAAATGAATTTAGAATACCTATAACTTTAAAAGATAACACATCAACTGGATTTGAATAAACTATATTTACCATAAAAAAAACTCTTTTCTAATTACTCTGCAAATGTATTTTTAATTAGTGCACTGAATCTGCATTAATAATTATTTTTCATCTTTTCAATTCTACTTTTCATCTTTTCCACAAAAGAAGCAGGTTCTAAAACCTGTAAACTTTCACCATAGGAAAGCAATAATGATTCTAATTCATAATTAGGGATTACTTTTATTATAACACGATGTATATTGTCTTCAAACTTATAGGCTTGTGATGGATGTAGTGGTTTTGTTTTGATATAGGGAACTAAAGTTTCTGCAATTTTAATTTTTATGGTTTCCACTTTTGCTTCTGGAATGGATACCCCTACAATATCATCGAAATATTCATTAAAATCTATGTCACTTTTTTCATAGGTTTTATTGGTTTCCTTAATAGAAATAATTCTGTCTAAAGCCAAGTTTGTTAGTGTTTCGAAATTGGGAGACTTACCAAATAAAAACCAACGCTTGTTGAATTGTTTCAAATGATAAGGACTTAATTCGTAAGTTACACTATTTTCATTTTTAAACGTTTTGTATTCAATTGCAACTACTTTTTTGTAAATGATAGCGTTGTATAACTCAGAGATAAAGGATTTGCCTTCTAAGTATTCGTTCTCTTCAAAACTCATCACCTTATCTGAGTTTTTATTTAGTTTGAATTCGGCATCTAATCGTGTCCCTAACTCATCAATCCAATCATATTGTGGCATTCCTTTGAATCTACTCAAGGTAAGTAAAGCTTCTTTTAATTGAAAAGCTTCAGTTTCATTTAAAGGTTTATTTGATATAGAAAAGTTTGGATCTTCATAGCGGTAATACACTTTTCTACCTTCTTTTGTTTTTTCTAATTCAATTGACCACCCCTGTTCACTTTCCATGAATCGGATATCATCATACAATTGTCTTTTTTTAATTCCTTCTTGTTTACCTGTGAACTCGTAAATAGCATCATTACATGCATCTACTAAATCTTCAATGGCAAATCTTTTACCAGGATTTCTAAAACACTTGTCTAATGTATTATATCGAATTTGAGCATGTTTATTAGTTGCCATAGAAATTTATGTCTATTCACAAAAATACAAAACCAAACCACAATAAAAAACGGAAAGCTATAAAATAACTAACAATGTACCATAAAACGAATTAAAATTAATGAAAATCACTTTCTTTTGTCGGTAGAGTTTAGGTCGTAGCCGAAAAGATTGAACATTTCTCTCATTCGGGAGCGGAGCCTGTTTCCGTAGATGGATTCTATTTCTGCTGCAGAAAGATTGGTGGTGAGGTGTGTGATAAGTCCTTTTTCTTTGAACAGGTCATAGCGTGTGAGGAGGATTTCTGCCATTACATTGCAGTCGTTTCCGTAATACTTCGATGAGGTTTCAATGCCTAAATCGTCAAAGCAATAGACTTTGGCTTTTCGAGCATCGTGGGTGAAGTTTCCTTTGGAGTAGTTCTCTAGGATTTGATAGCCCGACTGCATGAATTCTGAAACGATTTGGCGTGTGGAGACTATACCGAATTTGTTTTTGTTGCCTATGAATTTTTGCATGAGCTTGAATAAGGTGGTTTTTCCGCAACCGATAGGACCAGAAAGGAGAATTCCTTTTTGGAGGTCGAAGTCCATTTCTTTGGCCACTAAATCGTCTTGGAGCATCCATGCAATGGTGGCGAAGACTATGGGTTTTTCTTCGTCTGGAATGAGGTAGTTTTTACCGATAAACTGGGAAGCGAATTTTTTGAATTCTGGAATGATTTTGTAATAATCATAACGGGTTTCTATGGGTGGTGTAGGAAAGTTCATAGAGTGAGGTTGAGGTTAAGGTTAAGGTTAAGGTTGAGGCAGTGGTTGAGGTTGAGGTTAGAGGGGTTCTTTGTAGCTTTTATTGGTGGTGGCTTGGAGATTATTGCGTTTGCCTTCGGCTCCGCCGAAGCTTCGGTGATTTAAATTATCATTAAATTTTTTGGAGTTTTTGAGCCAATTGCGTGCAGCTGCTTCCCAATTTTTCATTTTGGATTTTCCACCCACGAGCCAGCCGTTGGATTCGTAGTGGTCAAAAAATCTTTCGGCTTCTGAAAGCGGTGTGTCTTTTTCTTCAAAAAAAAGTTTTACCTCAGCAAAGGTGGGTGGGATTTTGGGAGCTGATATTGGCGAAAGTTTCTTTTTGCCTCCATAATGATTATTTTTTTCGATATGAGTCGGCGAAAGCTTTGCGCTTTTCTTTTCGCGCAACTTTTCTTTTTCTTTAATTTTTTGAGATAGTGATTTTGGGACAATTTCTTGGAAAGGAATTGCAGGTAAAAAAGCTTGTTTAAAATTTGAACTGGTCTCGGGTGTGGTAATACTATGTTTATTGTTTATATTGTTTATATAGTTTATAGAAGGCTCCAATGCTTGTTCAATACCTGTTCCGATTTTGATATGGTGCTGGTTCAATGCTTGTTCAGAGCTTGTTTGATTTTTAGCATGGTAGCTGTTCAAATTTTGTATTTCTGTATCTTCAAAATTGAATAGATTTACCATGCTTCCTTTGTAGGGATTGAATGAAGGTAAATATTCGATATATCCAAAATCTTGAAGGTCTTTGATGCACTTGTGGTAAGTACCGTAAGCTGCAATTTTACTGAGCTTCATCATTTCATGTCGTGAAATGCTTATTGGGTTCTGGAAGTGGTTGAGGTTCCAGAACTGAAATAAAGCAAGGTATAAGCTGATGTGTGTGGGGTTAAGGCGTGAGTCTTCGTGGATTTTTTCGTAAAATCCTGTAAGGTGGCGGATGTAGTTCATTTTTATGTTGGGAGTTGGATGTTGGGTGATGGATGATTAATTTTTGGACTGGAGAAGCTTTTCAATATCCTCATAGTTGTAGTATAGTGTACCTCCTACTTTAGAGTAACGGAGAGTGCCATTAATCCTCATGTTTTGGAGAGTTCCTGAGGAAATTTTGAGGAGTGCTTTTACATCTGCGCTTCGGAGCCATTGTTTTTGGCTGTTTGACTTTGGGAGGAGTAAGTTTTTGAGTTCTTGTAATAGATCATTTTTGAACTCTTGAAGGTCTTCTTTGGTAACAATTTCTAGTGCCATAATTAAAAAGTTTAGGTTAAGGTTAAGGTTAAGTTGGTTTAGAATTCCGGCAATGATTATTCATCCCCGGAATTGTTTACGGCGAAATTGTGCTGTTTTGGTAAGATTTATTCACAACGGAGACTGCGTTGTGAATGATTTTTTAGAAATTTTCGTCTGTTTCCTCCATTCTTAACAGAAGTTTATCTTTGAGGGTATTAATAAATTTGGCTCTGTCGTCTTTTCGGGTTCTGATGTCTAGGAACATACGCCTGTATTGTCCTAAATCTACATTGAAGGTTTCTTGGAATTGGTCTGCAATGTCTTTAACATTAGCGGTTCCGTTGTTGAAAACGCCTTCGGTTTGGAGGGCGTAGATGAGTTCAATAAGGGCGACTTTTGGAGCCGTCCATTGGAGTTTGGAGGTTTGGGTTGAAAGATAGCAGTTTAATGCTTTTTCAAGTTCTAGAATCTTTTTATCAATGTAAATAGACAAAAGGTCGTTTGCCATGATTAAAGCGACTTTGTAATCATGTGTAGTGGAGAATTTTGAGTCTAACTCAAAATTATAATTGTTGAGGTTGATTTTAAAATCTACATTTCCTCTCAAAAAATATTTTTCATCTAGGAAAGTGCTATTCGTACGGTAGTATTGATAAAAATCTAAATTCTTATCAAAGAAATCTTTTATGTTAGCCTGTTCAGCCTCATAATATTTTTTGAGGATTGATGCACCTCCTAGTGGGGCTTGGGAAGCAATTCTGTAAATAGCCATGTGATAATATAGCTTGGAAGTGAATTGCGGTTTTATGGATTTAAAAAATAAAATTTCTTCATGCTTAGATTTAAATTTATGCTTAATGACCATTTTTTTGAGCTGCTCTAGAGTTTTGAGAATGACTTTGATAATTTCTTCGGATTTTTGAAGAATGTTATCAAACTCAGATTCTAAAAATTCAATTTGTCCATTAAGCTCTCTTAAGAGATCAATAGATTTAGTTTCCACAGTTAATTTTTGTTTTTAAGGGTGCTAAAAATATAATTTTAACGATAATGCAACAAAAAAAATTAAAAAATATTATCAACAATAATAAATGAATTTTATTAATTATTCATAATCAATTAATTATGATAATTAGAAATATTCGTTAATACATAGCATTATATTGAAAATATAACAATGTTGTTATATTATATATTAAAGTTGCTTTATTAGACTGGTTTGAAGCCGTTTGGATTTTTACCAAAAAAGAAAATGAAGATTAAGAAATCTTCATTTTTAGTTCTTTTTGGGCTAATTTTTCTTTTAAGATATTCATGTCGTTGCTGACTTTGGAATCCAAAATTTTAGCGTAGTGCTGGGTCATTCTAATACTTGTGTGACCTAACATCTTACTAACTGTTTCGATTGGTACACCATTATTTAGAGTTACTGTTGTGGCAAAAGTGTGTCTTGCTGCATGAAAAGTTAAATCAAATTCTATATCACATAGAGTAGAAATTTCTTTTAAATACTCATTCATTTTTTGATTGCTTAAAATTGGGAGGACTAAATTTTGGTTTAAACATTTAGGATTGTCTTTATATTTGGTCAAAATATTTTCTGCAATTGGCAAAAGTGGTATGCTTGCATCAACTTTAGTTTTTGTTCTTTTGATTTTAATAAATCTCGCTCCACTAATGTTTGTAGATATATCATCATATTTTAGATTCTTAATATCAACATACGCTAAACCCGTGAAACAGCTAAAGATGAAAACATCTCTAACAAAGGACAGCCTTTCACTTTTAAATTCTTTGTCAATTATTGACTCTAACTGCTCCTCACTCAGAAAGTTTTTGTCTACTGGCTGTAGCTTTGTTTTGTAATTTATAAAAGGGTCTTTATTTATCCATTCATTATCAATACAAAGTTTTATGATTTTTCGGAAGTTTTTCAAATATTTTACAGAAGTATTATTACAACAGTTTCTTATGGTTCTAAACCATAAGTCATAGTACGAAATAAATTCTGGTTTGATATTTTTGACTTCCATATCTGAAATGTTGTATTTCCATTTCATAAACTCTATAGTGTGTTTTAATGAAGTTTCATATCTCTTCCATGTTCCAAATGAGTATGTTTTTCCAATAAGAGAAAACACCATCTTATTGTGTTCCTTGAAAACTTCTACAAGGGTAATTGCTTTTTCATCAATTCCCAAAAATTTATTCTTTAGTGTTTCTGCAGTAACCTCCTTATTAGCAAAAATAAGTTCATTGTAACTTGAAAAAACTTTTAGTTTATAGTTGTCAATTAATGAATTGATAGCTTTTGCCTGTTGACTATTTCCTTTTAGTTTACCAGATTTAGAACACCATGAAGCTGTTGGGATAGTTTGCCCAGTTGATATTTCAGAGCGTTTTCCTCTAACTGTAATACGTAAATAAATGGCTGATAGTTCTGGATTGCTTTTTGTTTTCTTTGCGTAGAAAATTAAATTGTAGTGGTTCATGTGTGGTGACATTTAAGGGTTATAAATTTATTTTTGACCCAAAGAACCTACAAGATGTTCAATCATTGAAATGGCTTTGTATAAGCAGTTTCAAGAGAGGTAGGTGAGTACTTTGGTGATTTTTTGATACTCACCGGATCACTCTATTTAAAGATTGATTTATTATGGTAATATTTGTTATTCGAGAAAATAAAAAACCCTTTAAAAATCTAAGTTTTAAAGGGTTTTAGTAAAATTTGAATTTTACATTGTGGAGTTGGAGGGATTCGAACCCTCGTCCAAACAAGCAATACGCAAGCTTTCTACATGCTTATTTTGCTATTGGTTTTCGTCGTAAAGCAGACAGCAAACAGCCAACTTTACGCTTATCTTCTAAAATTTTCGTTCCCGAACCGAAGTTTTTCGGGACTTATTTCCGCATTTTCTATGCCTCGGAATCGAACGTCGCAGAACAGAACTTTCGGGAGACATCTTGTTTCCTTACTATACTTCGGGAAAAAAGCTAATCCTACTAAGCTTCGGATTAAGCAGCAAGAGCAAACTCTTCGTTGCCAGTTAAATTCTGTAGCAAGGGATTAAAGAGATCGCGCTACGGTTCTCTGCATGCTTACTTACCCATTGGTCTTGCTGTCGAAACCAGTCAACCCCAATTTTTAAGTATGCAAATATAAGCAAAAAACATACCTAAATTTTAATTCTGTATTTCTTTTATTGTGGCGCCAAATTTCCGCCTTCCGTTCCCGCTATTTTTGTGCGGCGGCTTCGCCGCCGCACAAAAATAGCTCCACTCAAGTCGGGGCGCAATTCCGTTATCATTAGAACTTTTTAACCAAATTTTGAAAATTCACCTCTTAAAAACTCATAAAAAAGTTAATCTCGGTTAAAGTTGTTTCAGCAATCAAATTTCAAAATAATTTTGAGACTGCTAATCATAACCTATGAAGAAAACTCTACTCCTATTTTTATTCATTTTCGCCCATTCTTTTCATGCTCAAGAATACGTTTTTGGCAAAATTACATCAGAACAAAACATAGAATTATCCGGAGTTTTAATCCTCAACACCAGAACAGACGAAAAAACATATTCAGACAGCGATGGCAATTTTATGATAGCTGCAAAAAACAATGATGCGCTACGATTCGTAAAACAAAAATTCGATAGAATTACCTATTTCGTAAAACCCGAAGATTTAAAAAACTCTATAAAAATCACGCTTATAAAATCCGTTGTAGAAATAGAAGAAGTAGAAATTAAAACAAAACTCACAGGCAATTTAAGAGAAGATGCAAAAAGAGTAGAATCTGTGAGAAAAGTAAAACTCAATAAAGAAATTTCTAAATATATTGCTGAAAAATCTGACCCAGAAATTATAAAACCAAGAGGCGGTGAATTTGTACAACCAGTTGGGCAAGGTTTTTCTGTAGGAAAAGTTTCTAATCAGGCAGACCAAATAGATTTAGCCGAAGATTTTCTAGAAATTCTTGGCGAAGATTATTTTACAGATTTAGGACTTAAAAAAAGTGAAATTTCTGCATTCATTTTTCATGTAATGAACGGATTAGATTTAAAAAACGCCTATAAATATGGTTATTTAAAAGGAATCGATATTGCTCAGTTCAGAAAACAAGCAGAAATAAAAATCTATGATTTTAGAAAGTTAAAATAATATGGAATTGAATTTGATGTATTATTTTTTGTAAATTTAATGTTATCAAATCACCACCTAAAATCACAATTTTATGAACAAAAACATTATCGCCATTGCTGTTGCTTCTTTGGGCTTCATCATTGGGTTTGGCTTATTAGGAAGCGCCATCAAAAACCGAAACAAATCAGAAAACACCATTTCTGTTACCGGTCTTGGAACCAAAAAATTCACTTCGGACCTCATCACTTGGAGCGGAAACTTCTCCAGAAATAGTTTTGAACTGAAACAAGCATATGATGCACTTTCAAACGACCGAAAAATTATTGAAAACTATTTGATTTCTAAAGGAATCCCTAAAACCGAAATCGTTTTTTCGGCGGTAGATATTCAGAAGCAATATAATTATGTTTCGGAACCTAACGGAGGTGGCCATCAGACTTTTGCTGGCTATCAGTTAACTCAATCGGTTTCATTAGAAAGTAAAGATGTGGCAAAAATTGAAAATCTCTCAAGAAACATTACCGAAATCATCAATCTTGGGATAGAATTTACCTCATCAAAACCAAGTTATTTCTACACAAAACTAGCCGAAGTAAAACAGGAAATGATTGCCAATGCAACAAAAGATGCTAAAGAACGTGCCGAAAAAATCGCAGAAAATGCAGGTTCAGAATTGGGAAATCTTAAAAAAGCAACAATGGGTGTTATCCAAATTACAGCTCCTAATTCCAATGAAGATTTTTCTTACGGCGGAACTTATAATACTCAATCAAAAGAAAAAGAAGCGAGTATTACAATTAAATTAGAATATGAAGTAGATTAGTTGAAATTTTATATTTCGTAGACAACTTCGTGTATTTCCTTAATGCAATTTTCTAAATTTTCAGGCTCGAAATTTGCCATTAGAAATAAATTTACAACACTTTTACCTTCGCCATAACTCGGTTGAAGGTAATTTTTTTCTATGATGCTAAAACCATTTCTTTCATAAAAACGCAATCTTCTTTCTGCAATTTCTGAAAGTGAATCTGGCTCAGTTTCTAAAATGAGCTTTTCGAATTTTTCTTGCAAACTTTCCAGAATTTTTTCTCCAAATTTTTGATTTCTAAATTCCTCAAAAACTTCGAAATGTTCTAAAAAATAAAATCCCTGAAGCTCCCAGATCACGCAGTATCCTATATTTTCATCTTCGTGATTAATGGAATAAACGAATGCGTCAGGATTCTCGGCTAAATCTAGAAATTGGTCTTTGCTACGCCTCTCTTCTTCGGGAAAAGTTTTTTCGTAGCGGTAGAAAATTTTAGAAATTTTCTTGCGGTTTTGTAATTCTTCGAACCAAATCATTACAAATCGAATACATTAGGTCTTCTGGTGATGAAAATATCTTTTACCCAAAGTGTAAATGCCATCATAAGATATACTAAGAAGAAAAAACCAGCTGTGGCAAAAGTGGAATAAATGAAAAATACACGCAATTTAGAAACAGGAATTCCTAGCCTGCTCCCAAACCTTGTGAGCGTTCCGAACCATTCGTGTTCTACTCTGTGTCTTAAATCCGTAATTATTTTGGGCTCTTTCATTATTTTAATTTCTCATTATTTTGATGACGGTCAAAATCTCTTTCAGTTTTTACTTTCATCTTTTTATCAAAAGCGGTTTGTAAATCTACACCAGTTTGGTTTGCCAGGCACAAAGTTACAAAAAGTACATCTGCTAATTCTTCGCCTAAATCTTTAGATTTGTCAGATTCTTTTTCGCTTTGTTCACCATATCTTCTGGCAATAATTCTGGCAACCTCTCCTACTTCTTCGGTTAACATTGCCATATTCGTTAATTCATTAAAATAACGAACACCAATGGTTTTTATCCATTCATCAACTTGATTTTGTAGAATTTTTATTTCCATAATTTTTCTCAATTATTGATACGCTCCAATTGTAGGATTAGTAGTTCTGTTCACTTTTACAATATCTAGAGGAACCAAAGCTGCTATAGAAGCCTTTCCCTTCGTTTTTGCAGGAGACGCAATTTTTACTCTCAGATTCATTTTTTGGGTAAAGTAATTCTCAAATTTTGGATCTTCATTTTTAATGGAATTCACAATTTTTGCATTCCCGTCCCAAATGAAACCTGCATTTGCAGCTTCAAATTTCACCAAACAATTCTCGATGAAATAATTAAATGTTTGTCCAGAAGTTGGCTTGAACTGAATCGCGTTATTTCTTTCGGTGTAAACAATAGAATTTTGAAGATTCAATGTTAAAGCGCCTTGTTCTGTAGAAGTTCCGTTGTTATACTCATTAGCAGCATAAATTCCGAAACTTGGCAAACTGCTATTTAAATTCCAATAATTAGCAAAAGTAGCATGTAAAAATGTATAATTTCCGCCTTTGAAAATTCCTAAATTCGCTTGTCCACAGTTATTGATTACCAAATTTTCTGCTTGAACGGTTGCATTAATTCCTAAAATTCCAAAATCTTGAAATGTATGAACAATCGTGTTTTTAAGCGTAGCAGAAGCGTGATTGAGTTCTAAACCAGTCGTTCCACCAATAATTTTAGCATATTTTAAATTGGCAATTGCACCTTGTTCTAACTTAATTCCATCCCAGTTAAGTGGAAGAGTGTCATATCTCGCATCATTTCTGTCTCCACGGAAAATAACTTCTTTGCCTAAATCTCCATTTGCAATCAATTGAGCATTTTTCCCGATTTTCAAATTAGCATTTTTATGAAAATACACTTTTGTGCCCTCAGAAATAGTAAGTGATTTTCCATCGGCCAATTTTAAATCGCCATAAATAATTTTCGCTTTCGTATTGTTCCAAGAAGTATTGTCCGTTAAAATCTTCGGACTGGTTTCGGTAGAAATATAAAATTCCACATCTTGAACTACTGACAGCAAAGTCACGTGTTGATTCGCTACTGGCGATTCTATTTGAATTCTTTCTTCGGCAATCGCTTCTGGAGCATTTGCAGTAGGAGCAATTTCTACAAAAATATAAAGACTGTCTTTTTTACGAAGGGGCACATTGGTAAATTCTGTCCCTGCTTTTCCGTCTACATTAATTCTGTATAGTGAAGTATTACCTGATTCTAGATAAATTTTCGGGATAGAAATATCTTTATTTTCGTCGTTATAGATTTTTACAGCATAGGTTTCGCTTCTCACCTGATTGTAAACAGTGTCTAAAACCAAAGTATCTACTGAAAATCTAAGTTTTTTGCTTGGCGCATCGAATGAGATTTCATCTCTGTTACAAGAAATGACAAAAAGAGCCAACCAAAACCCGAAAAAAAGAAAATATTTTGTCTTCATGGAAGTATTAAAATAAGCGTAAAGTTAATGAAAAAAGCTGAACTGTTTCTAAAAACGAAAAAACGGGAAAATTTCTTTCATAAAAAACTTAATACGCTATTTGTCAATTCAAAAAATATTTTTATTTTTGCAGTCTAAAATTAAGAATAATAAAAGCAGTGCCATTACACGCAATTATTATCAACTAAAATTTAAAAAGACAATAAAGATATGAAATCAGGAATTCACCCAGAAAATTATAGATTAGTTGTATTCAAAGACATGAGTAATGACGAAGTGTTTCTTTGCAAATCTACAGCTGAAACTAAAGATACTATTGTTTACGAAGGTACAGAATATCCATTAATCAAAATGGAAATATCTTCTACTTCTCACCCATTCTACACTGGTAAAGTAAAATTAGTAGATACTGCAGGTAGAGTAGACAAATTCATGAACAAATACAAAAAATTCGCTAAGTAATTTAGCCGATTTTTTCATAATAAATCAGTCCTTCAAAAATTTTGAAGGACTTTTTTTGTAAATTTGTTTACAATCAACGCAAAGACGCAAGAAAAAATAAAAATTGAAACGTTTTAAAGGCGCCAAGAAAAATTTGTTTAAAGACAAATTCTTTGCGACTTAAAAGACTAACGCTGATAAAAAATTGTTTTGCGCCATTGCGTTAAAATTTTTGAATTTAAATTTTAAATCTTGAATTAAAATGCAACTTATATTTTCTGATGCTCAATTTTGGGGAGATTTCCTTCCGCTTACTTATACCAAACCTATCGCAGAACTTAGAACAGGAATTCTTACGTTTTCTGAACGTTGGCAAAAACTGCTAGATTCTTCAGAAGTTTCTTACATCACCGAAGATTATCTTCAAAAAAAATATAAATCCTACGAAAAGAAAGAAAGTTTACTGATTACTCCAAATTTTCTTCCTTCGGAAAGTGTTTTGGCTCAAATTAAAAATTTGCAACTGGGAGAAGCTTTGATTTATGAAAACGAAGTTTTAGCGGCTAGATTAAACATGGAAAACTTCTCACTTTCGCAGATTGAAAAAATGACAGACATTACCGAAGAACTGATTTTCTTTAAAAAATCTACGGATTTATTTTCTCTAAATGACAAAGCGATTGATTTTGATTTTGAATTGGTGACCAAAGGGAGAACTTCTGCTCCACTTTCTGAAACCAATGGATTTTTAGGCAAAAAAGAAGATTTATTTATAGAAGAAGGTGCCGAGATAGAATTTGCCACGCTTAATTGCAAAACTGGGAAAATCTACATCGGCAAAAATGCAGAAATTATGGAAGGTTCTGTAGTTAGAGGAAGTCTCGCACTTTGTGAAGGCTCTAAAATTAATATGGGTTCTAAAATTTATGGAGCTACAACCATCGGTCCACATTCTAAAGTAGGTGGTGAAGTGAATAATATCGTTATCTCTGGTTTTACCAATAAAGGTCACGAAGGTTTTGTAGGAAATTCTGTGATTGGCGAATGGTGCAATCTTGGAGCAGACACCAATTCTTCTAACCTCAAAAACAATTACGCAGAAGTAAAACTCTGGAGTTATCCATCCAAAAAATTTGTAAAAACTGGACTTCAATTTTGTGGATTAATTATGGGAGACCATTCTAAAACAGCCATTAACACTCAATTTAATACAGGAACTGTAGTGGGAGTTGGCGCTAATATTTTCAAAAGTGGATTTCCACCAAATTTGATTGAACATTTTTCTTGGGGCGGATTTAAAGGAGATGAAAAATTCAGATTAGAAACTGCCTATGAAGTTGCAGAAAAAGCTATGGCAAGAAGAAAAATAACTTTAACTGAAGAAGATAAGGAAATTCTGAAATGGGTTTATGAGAATTGTTAATTTTTTGAACACAACAATTTAAACTATTGCGTTATCATTTCGTAGGAATCAAAACACGTATAAAATAAATACAAGCCGCTTTCAAAATATTTGAAAGCGGCTTTTTTAATTAAAAATCAAGAAAATAAAAAATTTTTATTTCTGATGTAATATTTTTCCGACCTTCGTTGTCTTACCTATAGAAACTAACCTATGAACCAAGAAACATTTAAGAATACTGTATTTGTTTTGAAAGACGAGATGTATCGTTTTGCAAAGCGATTCTTGGTGAGTAGTGACGAAGCCGAAGATTTGGTGCAGGATTTAATGCTGAAATTTTGGCAAAAAAAAGATGAATTGGTACATCTTAATTTAAAATCTTATGTACTAAAATGTGTGAAAAACGAGTGTCTCAATAAACTGAAACACGAAACGGTGAAACAGAATTTTGCAGATTTTCAGCTTCATAGAAGTGAGCTCTACAAAATGGAAACCAATAATCTGAAAGAGAAAATTTTAGAATTTATCAATGCGCTCCCCGAAAAACAGAAATTGGTTATTCACCTGAAAGATGTAGAAGAATATGAAGTCTCGGAAATATCGGAGATTTTAGAAATAGAAGAAAATGCAGTGAGAGTGAATCTGATGAGAGCCAGACAAAAAGTAAAAGAACAGATTAACAACCTGTTAGCGTTTGAAAATAGAAAAATTCAAAACATTTAAAACACTAAACAATGAACCCAAATATAGATAAAGAATACCAAAACATATTCCAAGAACTGAAGGAAGAAAAAATGGATTGGAATTTCGAAGATTTCTTGAAAAAAACCGAAGAAAAACCAAATGAAACTAAAAGAATTCCTTTGAAAAAAGGATCTGGTGGCGGCAGTCAAAAATGGTATTGGATGGCTGCAAGTTTGGTTACGCTGTTTGGCATGATGATGTTTTTTAACCCAGACATTACAGAACCAACTTTGAAACCTATTGCTTCTAATAACAGTAATCCCTCACAAAAACCAACGCAAACAAAAACCACTAAAATAACTGAAAATCAAAACTTTAACAACAATTCAAACACCACCAAAGTTGCTGAAAACAACGTAAAACCAACTAAAAAAATAAATCACGAGTTCAGAAATGAACATCAAAATATTGCTTCCCAACCATCTACAAACGTAAAAAATTCTACTGAAATTCTAGAAAATCCAGCAGAAGAATACAGCGCTGATTATGTAATCGTTAATGGCAAAAAAATCTATAACGAAGAAGAAGCAATCGATATTACGAAGGACGCATTTCAACTTTTCGCGAGTAACGTTACCAAAACTATAAACCAGGCAGAGCCTATCAAAAATTTATCTATTAACTTTTAAAAAAATTAATACAATGAAAAATATTATCACATTCCTATTCCTTATGTTTTTGCCAGTGTTTGCTTTGGCTCAAACTGAAAAATTAGACGCTATTTTTGAAAAATATCAAGAAGCAGAAGGCGTAACTTCTATTAAGATTGCTAAACCAATGTTCAGGCTGCTCAATAACATCAATATAGATGATGCAGATATGGACAAAATTAAACCGCTTATTAGTAAAATGAATGGTTTAAAAATTCTTATCATGGAAAAACCTGAAACGGCAGAAAAACCTACCGCTGCTCAATTAGCTGCCATCAATGAAGCAAGTAAAGTAAAAAATGAAATTCTAGCTGCAGTAAAAAATCTGAAATATGATGAACTCATGACGCTAAACAGTAAAGACAATAAAATCAAGTTTTTAGCAGCAGATACAAGTTCTAATTTACTGAATAACATGCTATTAACCATTTCTTCTGAGGATGAAAATATCTTGATGATGTTAGACGGACAAATCTCTATGGACGATGTTTCTAACTTGATTAATGACGTTCAAAAAGAAGATAAAGCACCTAAGACACCAGAAAAACCTAAAAAATAAACACTAAAATCGCCATTGTAAAATAGAACTTTTGAAAATGGCGATTCTCTTTCAACCATTGTCAACTAAAATTAACACTTATGAAATCATTTCTAAAACTTATAGCAATTTTTACCATTTTGGTCTCTCTTCAATCTTGTATTGTAACTGAAAAGTCTCTCTACAACGAAGAAACAAAAGGAAACGCAACCGTTACCAAAATAAATGTTCCGATGTTTATAGTAAAACCTTACATCAAAAAAGCATTAAGAGAAGACGGTGAATCAGAAGAAGTTATTCGCCTTATCAAAAAAATCAGAAAAGTAAAAGTTTACACCGTACAAAATGCTTCTGATAAAATGGTTACCCAATTTTCTAGACAATCTTTTGGTAGCAATTTACAAGAATTGATGAGTGTAAACAGCAAAGATTCTAAAATTAAAATTATGTCTGCAATTACAGATTCAGAAACAATGATTAAGGATTTACTGATTACCGTGAGAGATGATAAAGAATTGGTTTACGTAAAAGTTTTAGGAAAATTCTCTTTGGATGACATCTCAAGAATCGCAGAATTATCGAAAAAGAATAAAGATACCGTTGCAAATAATTAAAATAAAAACTGCCTCAAAAAGGGCAGTTTTTTTAATACAATAAATGATAAATTTTCACTTTTTTATCATTTTCAAAAAAATTGACAATATAAATGTCATTAAATTTTTCGTCTGGAATATCTTTGAACAAAGGTTGCTGAATAAATTCATTAAGCAAAACTGGGTTGGTATTAGAATGTCCTGAAATAATATTGACTTCTGTTTTTTTAGTCAAATCATTTTTCACAAATTCAGAAATTTCTCTCGGATTGTAAATCTTCAAATCTAATTTTTTCTCTAAAATCAAAGGCTCTAAAGTTTCTCGAGTTCTGAAAAAATCTGTGCTAAAAGCATTCTGAATTTTTACTTTTTTGAATAGTTGAGCTAAATGTTTTGCCCTTTTTTTTCCTGCTTCAGAAAGATGAGGATTTTTGCCATTATTTTCTTTCTCACCATGTCTTACGATAATATAAACCAAGGCTTTTTTATCAATACTTTGCTTTATATTTTTAGATGTCGCTTTACCCACAAAAACAGTATCTACTTTTTGCTGTGCAAAAGTAAAATTGAAGTCCAAAAAAAATAATAAAAGAAAAAAAGAAACAGTTCTCATTATTTTCATAAAGTAAAATTATCTTACAAATCTAAAATAAAATTTTAAATCAGTTTACACGACATATTTTGTCGCATAACCATATTATCTTTGTCGTAGAAAAGAAGAAAATAACGAAATTTTCTTTCTATGTATAAACAAATTAATTGTATTTTTGATAAAATTTAAGAAAAATGAGCAGTATAGACGATAAGAAAAAAGCACTCGCATTAGTCCTCGAAAAAATGGATAAAACCTACGGAAAAGGTACCGTAATGAAAATGGGAGACAATGCAGTAGAAGAAGTAGAAGTAATTCCTAGTGGTTCACTTGGTTTAGATATTGCTTTGGGAGTTGGTGGTTATCCAAAAGGAAGAGTCATCGAAATTTACGGTCCTGAATCTTCAGGTAAAACCACACTTACTATGCACGCGATTGCAGAATCTCAAAAACAAGGCGGAATTGCAGCTTTTATAGATGCAGAACACGCTTTTGATGCGGTTTATGCTAAAAAATTAGGAATAGATGTAGAAAATTTAATTATTTCTCAACCAGATAATGGTGAACAAGCATTAGAAATTGCAGATAATTTAATCCGTTCTGGAGCGATTGATATTGTGGTAATCGACTCTGTGGCAGCATTGACCCCAAAAGCTGAAATTGAAGGAGAAATGGGTGATTCTAAAATGGGATTACATGCTAGATTAATGTCTCAAGCTTTGAGAAAATTAACAGCTACAATTTCTAGAACAAAATGCACCGTAATTTTCATTAACCAGTTAAGAGAAAAAATTGGCGTAATGTTCGGAAATCCTGAAACAACCACTGGTGGAAACGCACTGAAATTCTATGCTTCGGTAAGAATTGACATCAGAAGAAGTGGTTCTCCTATCAAAGTAGGCGAAGATGCTGTAGGAAA
Source organism: Cloacibacterium sp. TD35 (assembly GCF_028864635.1). Lineage (NCBI taxonomy): Bacteria > Pseudomonadati > Bacteroidota > Flavobacteriia > Flavobacteriales > Weeksellaceae > Cloacibacterium > Cloacibacterium sp. TD35. The sequence goes on from NZ_CP104850.1 coordinate 398,842, forward strand.
CCGCGTGAAAGTAAAAATTGTTAAAAACAAAGTTGCTCCGCCGTTTAAAAATACAGAATTCGATATTATGTACGGTGAAGGAATTTCTAAAGTAGGCGAAATTCTAGATTTGGGTGTCGAGTTTGATATTGTTAAAAAATCTGGTTCTTGGTTCAGCTATGGCGATACGAAACTAGGACAAGGTAGAGACGCAGTAAAAGAATTACTAAAAGATAATCCTGAACTTTTAGAGGAGCTTTCTGAAAAAATAAAAGAGGCTATTAAAAACAAATAGTTTTTTGAGCTGTTAAATAACCCGGCGCGAGCTTTGCTCGCGCCGGGTTTGTTTTATTTATTTTTTTAAATTTTTTGAATGCACTTTTTTGACCAATTCCTTTGTCTACAAATTAATTTCTTCTAAAGGATTCCAAAAAATTTGCTTGAAATTCTGAATTTTATTTCCTTTTACTTCTACTCCTTCTTTGGCTAACTTTTCTGTAAATTTTGGAATACAACTTTCTGCAGAAATAATTCCACAAGCGCTACAAACTCTATGTGCTGGGAAATCTTCTTCATAATGTCGTAAAGCATTCCCAACATGACGAGAATGATTAGGAAAACCAACTGCTTTAGCAATCGCTCCATAAGTAGTTACTCTGCCTTGAGGAATCATCCTGATGATTTCAAAAACTTGTTGTTTGAAGGTTTCGTTCATTGAATAAATTTAAATAAAATTAACAAAAAAACGCCCAAAATAATTTGAGCGTTTATATAACTTTCAGCGTCTAACTTTCGTCTTCTTGCTTTATGAATTTTCTAAAATATATTTGAAAATTAAAGGTGCACAAATTGTAGCATCACTTTCAACGATGAACTTCGGTGTAGTGATATCTAATTTACCCCAAGTGATTTTTTCGTTTGGAACAGCTCCAGAATATGAACCATAAGAAGTGGTAGAATCTGAAATCTGACAGAAATAGCTCCAGAATGGGATGTCGTGCATTTCCATATCCTGATACAACATTGGCACTACACAAATTGGGAAATCTCCTGCAATTCCTCCCCCAATTTGGAAGAAACCAACTCCTTTACCACCGCTATTTTTTGGATACCAATCTGCTAAAAACATCATATATTCAATTCCAGATTTCATGGTAGAAGGTTTTAAATCTCCTTTAATACAGTAGCTTGTGAAGATATTACCCATCGTAGAATCTTCCCAACCAGGTACTACAATTGGTAAGTTTTTCTCTGCTGCAGCAATCATCCAAGAATTTTCTCTTGGGATTTCATAGTACTGTTCTAGAACTCCAGAAAGAATCATCTTGTACATATATTCGTGCGGAAAATATTTTTCTCCTTTAGCTTCTGCATCTTTCCAAATTTCATAAATATGTTTTTGCAATCTACGGAAAGCCTCTTCTTCTGGAATACAAGTATCCGTAACTCTATTTAAACCTCTTTCCAATAAATCCCACTCTTCTTGAGGAGTAAGATCTCTGTAATGAGGCACTCTTTCGTAGTGAGAATGTGCTACCAAATTCATTAAATCTTCTTCTAAATTCGCACCAGTACAAGAGATAATATCTACTTTGTCTTCACGAATCATATCTGCCAAAATTTTTCCCATTTCTGCAGTAGACATTGCTCCAGCAAGAGTAATCATCATTTTACCTCCGTCTTTTAGGTGTGCTACATAACCTTTTGCAGCATCTACTAAAGCAGCAGAATTAAAATGCAAATAATATTTTTCTATAAATTCGGTAATCGGTTTATTGCTCATTTTTATAAGAATTTTTGCAAAGATAAGGTTTTTAAAGAGAAGTGAGAAGTGGTACTCACGAAGTTTTAATCCAATGAATTGATTAAAACATAATATCTAAAAGCCAAAATTCCTTTTTGAAATTTCGTTAATTTCGTTGGGTCAAGATGGCTGTATTTGGGTAAGAACTTTTTATTGAATCGGTTAACAATTCGGAAAACTGACTTTTTCATATTTAATACTTGAATTTTCTATTTTCTTTCTTTTCAGAGAGCTTTTTTTGCTTTCTAGGCGCTTTTCTACTTTTGCTCGGCTTGGCTTGGTTGCAATTCTTTTCTTCGGAACGATGAGCGATTTATTTACCAGTTCCTGAATCTTTTCAATCGCAATTTTTTTATTTTGCAATTGTGTTCTGCTTTCAGAAACTGTAGTTTGAAGAATTCCTTCTGCATTAATTTTGTTTTTAAGCTTCAACAAAATTCTTTCTTTTTCACTTTCTGTAAAAACCGCAGAATCTTCTACCTTCCATAGTACTGTTACAGAAGTTTCTACTTTGTTTACATTTTGTCCGCCACTTCCGCTACTTCTAGAAGTTTTGTAAGAAAGCTCTTGCGCGAAAGACTTCATTAATAAATCAATTTTAAAATTTCTTTCCTTAAAACCTTACCGTTTTCCGCTCTTGGGAATTTCTCTAAAAATAAGATTTCTTTAGGAATATGAAACTTGCTTGGAAATTCTAAATTATAAATTTTAGACTTTAGAAGTTCTTCATTTTTTCCTTCGATGACTAAAACCAATTTTTCGCCAAAAATTTCGTCAAATTTCCCAATAAAAACTAAATCTTGAGTAACATATTTCTTAACCAAGCTTTCTAATTCTTCGGCAAAGATTTTTACTCCTCCAGAATTAATAACATTGTCAAATCTCCCTAAAAATTTGAATTGCTTTTCATTCAGCAATTCTACAATATCATTAGTTTGCAAAATTTCTGGATTAAGTTTTGGTGCGAAAATTTTCAAACAGTTTCTTTCATCTACAGATATTTCAACATCATTAAAAATCGTAAAATAATTTTCCTGAACTGGCGAAATTTGCTTCAAAGCAATATGAGAAAGCGTTTCGCTCATCCCATAAGTCTCAAAAATTTTGTTGGATGATGGATGTTGGATAACAGATGTTAATTGAGATTTGAGATTTTCTGAAACGGCCGCTCCTCCAATGATAAGGTTTCTGATGAGATGAATATTTTCTATTGAATTTTGAACCTGCAAGGGAGTCATCGCGCAAAATTCTACATTTTCATAAATTTTAGGAGTAGAACTGGGTACAGAAATAATAATTTTCAGCTTTCTTTCGATAGCTCTCACTAGCATCATTTTACCAGAAATATACTGAACTGGCAAACAAAGCAAAGCTGTATCCCCTTCTTTCAATCCTAAAAAATCGCATGTCATTTTCGCAGAGCTGAGCATTCTCTTTTTTTCGATTTCAAAGACTTTCGGAATTCCTGTAGAACCCGAAGTTTGAACCGAAACGGTTTCAGAATGAGAAAACCAATCTTGCAAAAAAGAAATCACCTTTTCCTCGAATTCATTCTCTGGAAAAAGTGATTCTATATTGATATTTTTAGAAAAATCAAAAATCATTTTACATTCTGTTTACCACATTAATTCCCAATAAATTTAAGGATTTTTTGATGGTTTTTGCGGTTAAATCTGAAATTTGGAGTTTGAATTGCTTAGCATTTTCGTCTTCCAAAGTCATCACAGGATTGTTTTGATAGAAAGAATTATACGTTTTAACCAAATCGTAAACGTAATTCGCAACTTGAGCCGGGCTTAAAGTTTCTGCAGCTTTTTCTACAACGTCTTTAAAATTAGATAATTGCATGATTAATTCTTTCTCTGAAGCATTTGGCTGATAACTTCCAAAATCTGCTTCTACAAAATTTGCTCTATTCAATAAAGATTGAATTCTAGCATAAGTGTATTGAATAAAAGGCCCTGTATTTCCATTGAAATCGATACTTTCTGCAGGGTTAAAAAGCATTTTCTTTTTAGGATCTACTTTCAACATAAAATATTTCAAAGCACCTAAACCTACAATTTCGTAAGATTTTTCTTTTTCTTCGCTTGTTAAACCTTCTAATTTTCCTAATTCTTCCGATTTTTCTTTAGCAGTAAGATACATTTCTTGCATTAAATCATCTGCATCTACCACTGTTCCTTCACGAGATTTCATTTTGCCTTCAGGCAATTCTACCATTCCGTAAGAAAGGTGATACAATTGGTTTGCCCAATCGTAGCCTAATTTTTTCAGAATTAAAAACAATACTTGAAAGTGATAATCTTGTTCATTACCAACGGTATAAATGAGTTTTTGAATGTCATTTTGTTTGAAACGTTCTACTGCAGTTCCCAAATCTTGCGTCATGTACACAGAAGTTCCATCACCACGAAGAACGAGTTTTTGATCAAGTCCATCTTCAGTTAAATCAATCCAAACAGAATTATCTTCTTTTTTGAAGAAAACACCTTTTGCCAAGCCATCTTCGATGATGTCTTTTCCTAAAATATAGGTATTGCTTTCGTACTGAACTTGGTCAAAATCAACACCTAGTCTTTTGTAGGTCTCGTTGAAACCTGCATAAACCCATGAGTTCATTTTCTCCCAAAGTTCACGAACTTCTGGTTTATTTTGCTCCCAATCTAAAAGCATTTTTTGAGCTTCAAGAATTATTGGCGATTGTTTTTTTGCAGCTTCCTCATCTAAACCTTGTTCTTTAAGCTCAGAAATTTGGGCTTTATAATTTTTATCAAATTCTACGTAATAATTCCCAACCAATTTATCTCCTTTTAAACCAGTAGTTTCTGGGGTCTCCCCTTTACCAAATTTTTCCCAAGCGAGCATTGATTTACAAATATGAATCCCTCTATCATTGATGATTTGAGTTTTTACCACATTGTAACCTGCTTCTTTAAGAATTTGAGCGACAGAAAAGCCTAATAAATTGTTTCTGATGTGCCCTAAATGCAATGGCTTATTGGTGTTCGGTGAAGAATATTCTACCATTACGGTTTGATTCTTATTTTCCTTTACGTCAAACTGAGATTTTATTTCTTTGAAATTCTGAACAAACGCTTCGTTATTCATTGATAAATTCAAGAAACCTTTTACAACATTAAAGTTGTCGATAACTCCTTGATTTTTTAATTCTTCTCCTAACTCATTGCCTAAAACATCTGGACTTTTCTTTGCCAACTTTACCAAAGGAAAAATAACCACTGTGAAATCTCCTTCGAAATCTGTTTTGTTTTGTTGTACTTCTAAAGTAAGATTTTCAATTTGATAATTGATTTTTAAAATCTCAGAAATAGAGTTTTGTATATGCTGTTTAATATCCATTTTCTATATTTTATGCAAAGATAATAAATAAAAAAACCACCCGAAAAATCGGATGGTTTTTATTGTATTTATTTGAAATAAATTAGAATTTATCCCAGAATAGTTTTGTAAGTGCATTATCTCCACCAATAGCTGTAGCAGCAGCTTTTACATTAGCAGGATTTAATACATATTCTTGATCAGAATAAGGTAATCTTACTGGCACTCCATCAAGTCTTGAGTTTGCTGGGTTAACCATAACTGGATTATCTAATCTTCTGATAAAGTTCCATGAAGCAAAAGCTTGATCACCAAACATTGCTATGAAAGCTTCCTTACCAATTGACGCCTTCCAATTTACAGCATCATAAACAACAGTTGCTTTATATGCTGTAGCAGCTGCTGTAGAAACACCATACTGATCCATAGATGCTTGAATAGCACTTGAGAATAATGTAGCAGCAGTACCACCAGCATTATAACCTCTTGCAGCCGCTTCAGTTCTTAAGAACATTACCTCAGCATAAGAAAGCAAAGTAATAGGACCTGATGCAGAAGAGAAATACTTACCTGCGTCTTTATTTCCTAGATTTGCGTTCTGTTTATAGCTGTTTAAAGAACCAAAAGTCCCTCCTGGATATTGACCTGCATTTGCTCCTTCTGAAGCAGGGTTAAATAAGATTGGAATTCTTGGGTCTGAATTAGCATTCATATAATCCATTACAAGTTTAGTTGGTACAAAATCATATCTACCTGAAGCAACCAACTCATCATGGAAAGGTGATTTAAATTGAGAACCGTCAAAAGACATTGCATAATTATCAGCGTTAGAAGCTAAAACGCCCGAAGAAATAGCACTTTCTGCTGCAGCTTTAGAAGCCGCAGGATCTACATCTGCTAAGTTCATCGCTAATCTCAATTTAATTGAGTTTGCTAATTTTTTCCATTTAGCCATATCACCATGATATGCATAATCTGAAGAATAACCGTCTTCACTAGTGTTAATTTTTGCAATAGCAGCATCTAATCTAGTTAATAAGCTAGTATAGATAGTTTTTGCATCATCATACTTAGGAGATAAAATTTGTGGAGCTTTTAGAGCTTCTGAATATGGAATATTACCATAAGTATCAACTAAAACTTCCCAAGCATAGATAGAAGAAATTTCTAAAGTTGCCCATTTGTTGTTTTGAACAGCTGGAATATTTCCTTCTTTTTCTAACTGTAGCATAGCATCACTATAATTCTTAAGAACTCTATCGTACATTCTATTAAAGAAGTTTCTAGGCTGGTTTCTAGTAACTAAATCATAGTTCGTTTCATCAGTATATGTAGTCTCTGCAATTTGTTGTGTTAAGAAAACAAAGTTTCCTTGGTTAACGTTTGGAGATGCAACATAATAAAATTGCTGTTGCTGAGCGGTTGCCAATAATAAATAAGAAGGCAAAGTTTGGGGATGTTTGGGATCAACATTTAAAGCAGTAATATCTCTTTCACAAGAAGTAACACCTAATGCTGCTACTGCCATACCCAATATTAATATTATTTTTTTCATTTTCTTAGCTTAATTTAATTAAAATTTGATCGTAAGATTAACACCAATATCTCTAGTAGTAGGTAATAAACCAATTGATTGACCTACACCTCTAAGACCACCTCCTGTACTTGCTTCAGGATCTGCATATGGCATATTTTTACTAATAATCCAAAGGTTTCTACCTATTAAAGAAACTTTAGCCTCTTGAATAAATGTTCCTGCTAATAAAGATTTAGGAATTGAATAACCAATACTTGCTTCTCTTAATTTAACAAATGATTGATCATAAACAAATCTTTTCTGTGGCATTCTAGCATAACCATCTAATGAACCAAATGCAGATGGATCAGCTGTTACAGTAGTGTTTACATTTCCATTTGGATTAACACCTGACCATACTACACCATTTTCTCTCATGTCTCCAACTGCTGTTTCTGCGTATAGACCAGTTGCAAGACCATAATACATGTCTGTAGAGAAAATATCACCACCATGTCTCATATCAATTAAGAATGAAGCTGAGAAATTTTTATAGCTAAATGAGTTTCTCATACCACCAATCCAATCTGGATTAATGTTTCCGATCACTTGGTTAGCATTTCTTAAATAATAACCAGTAGTAGCACTGATTACAGGCTGACCGTTTAAATAAACATAATCTCTACCAATTAGCGTACCAAAAGCTTTACCTTCTGTAGCGTTTAATGATACACCTCCTTGATATGAATCCATAAGTAGGTTAGTAATATCATTTGTTTCATCGTGATATAATTTCACAACTTTGTTTTCGTTTTTAGACCAGTTTAAATCTAAATTCCATTTAAAATTATTTGTTTTAACTGGCACTAAACCTAACTGAACTTCAATACCTTTATTATCAATCTGTCCTGCATTAATAACTTTTTTAGTATAACCTGTACTCGCAGAAATTGGTAATTCGATAATTTGATTGAATGTTTTTGTTTGATAAGCCGCAATATCTAAAGTAATTCTATTATTGAATAATGAAGCTTCCATACCTACTTCTACCTCTTTTGATCTCTGAGGAAGTAGGTTTTGTTCAGCTAAAGTTAATGGATTTAAATAAATTCCTGTAGGACCTCCAGCTCCATTAAAAATTCCTGCAGAAGTGTATGTATTGGCCAACTTATAAGGAGTAGTAGAACTACCAACTTCTGCATAGTTAGCTCTCACTTTCCAGAAACTTAACCAAGATGGATCTACTAATTTTGATAAAATTAATGCTCCAGTTACAGAAGGATAACCATATACGTTATTTCCTTTTTTAAGGTTAGAGTTTTTATCTACTCTATAGGTTGCATCTAAATAGAAAGTTTGTTTATAGTCAAAAGATGCAGTAGCATATCCACTACTTGTAACGTATCTCCATGCAGTTTCTGCAGGAGCTACCACTGGATTCAAAGAGTTTGATAAAGAATATAACCCTGGAACAACCAATCCTCCTTCAGTAGATGCATAAAGATTATCTCTTGTATTTCTTCTTACGTTACCTCCTACTACACCACTTACATTAATATCATCTGTGATGTTAAATTTATAGTTTGCAAATAAATCGAAGTTTGCTTCAGTATCAGTAAAGTTTTGTCTTGAATAACCAGATGAAACTGCGTTACCAGAAGCTCCAAAACTTTGAGATAAAGAACCAACTGCTAATCTTTGCTCAAGTAACATAGTTAAATAATCGTATGATACTTTACCTGTAATACTCCAATTTTTATTGAATTCGTACTTTAACTGAGCATAACTAAAGTTTCTAGTTCTATCATCAGAGTTAAAGTTTTGATATCTTTGGAAATATGGGTTATTCCAGAAAATAGGGGTTCCATCTCCTGATGAAATTCTGTTCCAAGTTACGTTACTGAATGCAGGACCAAAAGCGTTTAAATTTCTAAAATAAGCATCTTTTTGCTCTAAAACATCTACGTTTACTTGCCACCACTGTCTGAAACCAGAAAGTAAGTTATCACTATATCCTGTTTCATTACGACCAACTGTATTTTGTTTTGTAATAGTTGTATAAACAGTTGAACTTAATTTATCAGTGAAATAGTAATTAAATTTTGCTGATAAAGTGTTTTTCTTTAAATCAGAGTTTGGCATAATACCGTTAGAAATCATATTGTCAAAAGATAAAGCAACATTGTTTTTTGCATCACCTTTTTCTAATGAGATAGTATTCACAAAACTCATAGCAGTTTCAAAGAATTTCACTGGAGTATTTTTAGCAGCTACCCAAGGTCTTGCTTTACCATAGTTAGCAGAAGTTGGGTCAAATGAATCCCAATGATACACTAATAAATTAGGATCAAACTTAGGTCCCCAAGAAGCATCCTCTGCAAAGTTCACATAATAATGACCGTCTGATGCTGGATCTTCAGTATAGAATGATGGATCATACCCACCACCATATTTATTTTGATATTCTGGAAATGTAGATTTATCAACCTTACCTGTTTGAACAGAAGAAGATAATGTTACACCCCAAGATCCATCTTTTTTACCTTTTCCACTTTTTGTAACAATAACAATTACCCCATCAATACCTCTTTCTCCGTATAGTGCAGAAGCAGCAGCTCCTTTAAGAACGTTAATTGAAGCAATGTCTTCCTGATTGATATCAGATAAAAAGTTACCATAATCATAAAACCCAGAAAGAGTATTGTTATTTACAGGAGAACCATCAATAACGATTAATGGAGAACCTCCACCTAGTGACTTATAACCTCTAATTAAAAGGTTAGATGAACCACCAAAGTTATTATTGGTCTGTACTTGTAAACCTGCAACTTTACCTGACAATTGAGAAGCAACGTTACCAGTATTGGTAGTTCCTCCCACTAATTCTTCAGCTTTTACCTCTTGTGAAGCATACCCCAAAGATTTTTTCTCTCTTTTAATACCCAAGGCTGTAACTACTACACCTTCGATATCTTTTGTCCCCGCTGTATCTACTTTTGCTTTTTGAGCGTATGTAACGCTAAATGAAGCAGAAAGAACAACAGCTAAAACGCTTTTTGTTAGTTTCTTCATATCAAATTAAATTTTTCATTGATACAAAAATGCGAAACATTATTAACATATACAAACTTTTTGTTAAAAAAACCCTAAAGAATCGTTAACTTTGTAATGTTTTCAATAACGCAATTGATTTTTTGTTAAAATTTATAGAATTGATAAAAAAATGGTCTGAAAATTATATCGAGGCGGGGTGCGACGAGGTAGGAAGAGGGTGCTTATGTGGCCCTGTAGTGGCTGCAGCAGTGGTTTTAGACGATAATTTTGAGCAAAAATTAGTTAACGACTCAAAAAAACTAAATTTTAAAACTCGTTTAGAATTAGATGATTACATCAAAAACAATGTAAAAGATTATGCAATTGCAGAGCTTTCGCCAGCATTTATTGACCAACATAATATTCTCAACGCAAGTATACATGCCATGCATAATGCGCTGGATAAACTTACAATAAGACCAGAATTAATTTTAGTAGATGGCAATAAATTTCACCCCTATAATTTCATTCCCCATCAGTGTATTGTAAAGGGGGATTCTAAAGTATTATCTATTGCTGCGGCTTCTATTCTTGCTAAAAACTATAGAGACCAACTCATGATTCAGTTGCATGAAGAGTTTCCTGAATACGGTTGGAATAAAAATATGGGGTATGCTACTAAAGTTCACATAGAAGCTTTGAAGAAATTTGGCCCCACGAAATATCACCGACAATCTTTTAGATTAAACTATGATTAAAAACAATAAAAAGTCGGTTAATTTTTAACCGACTTTTATTTATTTTAAACTGAATTATTTTTTATTTGGCTTTTTGCGTTGCTCTTCTTGCATTTTTTGTTGCTCTTGAGCTTTTTCCATCATTTCACGCATACGTTTCTGGAATTTTCCTTCTGGTTTTGGCGCTTTAGATTTATTTTGTTGAATCTGAGCATGAATTTTCTTTTCATCTAAAATCCAATATTTAATCGCAAGGATAATTAATATATTTAAAGCATTCGAAACAAAATAATACCAAGAAAGTCCAGAAGAAGAGGTGTTCAAGAAGAAGAAGAATGTAATTGGGAAAATATACATTATAATTCTCATATCTGGCATTCCTTCTTGCTGTGGTTGTTGCATTTGCCCAGAAGTCATAATTGTATAAATCAAAACTACGATGGTACATGCTACTGCAAAAATACTGATGTGCTCCCCGATTAATGGAATATGGAATGGCAATTTAATTAAATCATCATAAGCAGTAAGGTCATTAGCAAACCAAAATCCTTTTCCTCTCAAGTCAATCATATTCGGGAAGAAACGGAAAAGCGCATAGAAAATAGGAATCTGAACCAGTGCTGGTAAACAGCCTGCCATTTGATTAATTCCAGCTTTTCTGTATATTTCCATAGTCGCTTGTTGACGCTTCATTGCGTTTTCTTGACCTTTAAATTTCTCTGTGACTTCTTCTATTTCCGGCTTTACCACCTTCATCATAGCACTTAATTTGTGCTGCTTAAACATCACTGGAGACAAGATAAGTTTAGTTGCAATAGTCATTAAGAAAATTACCCAACCTGCTGCAATTCCCCAATCTGACAACCAATTATATACTGGCACAAAGAAAATTCTGTTCAAGGTGCCAATGAAACTCCAACCTAGAGGTAATATCGTATCAAATTCTTTCCCTTCAAAAGTTTTAAGCAATGGCAAATCTAATGGCAAGAAATACCATTTGAAATTTTGATTCAATTCATTTCCTGCCAATTTTACCTGACCATCAAAATTGAATTTTTTCAAAAACGCTCCTTTTTCTATTGTTTCTTGAGTTCCTTTAGCGTGTGTGAATCCATTACTAGACTCTATAATTGAAGTGAAAAACTGCTGTTTTACCGCTAGCCAATTTAAGGTTTCTTCTGGCTCTTCAAATCCGTTTGTATCATAATCGGTAGAACCATAATTATCAAAAGCGTAATTAAATTCTGAATGGGTTTGCTCTTGCGAACGCCCTTTTTCCATTCCTCTTACAGTGTAATTCCAATGGAAATCTGCATTTTCGTCTGTAACTATAGCAGATAACCCTTGGGTTCTAACATTAAAATCTAAAGTATAATTATCTAAAAGCTGATACACGTACTGAATTGTTGCACCAGAAACTTGAGCGGTCATGGTAACAGCATTATCTTTTACGCTAGGCACAAAAACTAGATCTTTTGTATTAAAAATCTTTCCCGTTTTGTCTTTAAACTGAAATCCGTAGCTAGAATTATTTTTTTCTATTAAATAAAGTGGCAAATCGTGTTTATCGGTTTTAGCATTATAAGCTTTGTATTGATTAATTTCTACAGACGAAAGCTGCCCTCCTAAACTTACAAATTCTAAGGTAAGCTCTTTATTTTTTACGGTAACATTTTTAATTGTAGCCGCGTTTATTGTAGCATTAATATTGTTAGCAATTGTTTTAGAAGCTACTTTTTGCTCTGTTTTTGCTTTAGCATCTGCTACTTGTTTTTCGTCTGATTGTTTGTTTTGAAAATAAAACATGAAAGCCATCAAGATGGCAGAAAAAATCACAAAACTAATCAGTTGATTTTTATCTAATCCGTTATTCTTTTGCATTACTTTAATTTAAGATTTGAAATTTAAGATTTGAGATTTAATTTTCTCAAATAGCATTCCTTTTTAATTTGGGTGACAAAAATATGAATTTTTTGTCAGATTGTCATTTCTAAAAAATTAAACTCTCAAAAAATGAGAGTTTAAGATTTATTTTTCTGTAGCTGCTTTTACCAAAGCTATAAATAGCGGATGTGGCGTCGCTACAGTACTTTTATATTCTGGATGATACTGAACGCCTATATAAAAAGGATGATCCTTCAATTCTAGCGTTTCTACTAATTTAGTATCTGGATTAATTCCCGAAGCATACAAACCATTTTTCTCAAAAGCCTCTAAGTAATCTGAGTTAAACTCGTAGCGATGACGGTGTCTTTCGGTAATATTTTTGTTTCCGTAGATGTCTATTAATTTAGTATGAGGTTTTAATTGACACTTCCAAGCGCCCAGCCTCATCGTTCCGCCTTTATCTACAATATTTTTTTGCTCATCCATCAAAGAAATGACTGGATTTTTAGTCGTTAAATCAAATTCTGCAGAATTGGCATCTTTTAATCCCAAAACATTTCTCGCAAATTCGATGGTCATAATCTGCATTCCTAAACAAATGCCCAAAAGCGGAATTTTATTTTCTCTAGCAAATTTTGCAGCAAGAATTTTCCCTTCAATTCCTCTATCACCAAAACCTGGAGCGATAAGCATCCCATCAATTCCTTTGAAACTTTCCGCTAAATTTTCTTCGGTTAAATCACCACTGTAAACCCATCTCAGTTTCACTTCAGTATCTTGCGAAGCTCCTGCATGAATAAAGGCTTCGGCAATAGACTTGTAAGAATCTTGAAGCGAAACATATTTTCCAACTAAAGCAATTTCTACTTTTTTCTTAGGATTTTTATATTTTTTGAGGAAGTTTTTCCAATCTTTTAAATCAGATTCTTGATTCACTGGCAACGCCAATTCTTTAAGAACTACCTCATCAAATTTTTGTTTTTGTAATTCTAGCGGAACTTGATAAATCGTTTCTACATCTATACTTTCGATTACATTTTCTGCAGGAACATTACAGAATTGCGCTAACTTAGCTTTAATTTCTTTGGTAATTTTATGCTCTGTTCTGCACACCAAAACATCTGCTTGAATACCACTTTCCATCAATTGTCTTACAGAATGCTGAGAAGGTTTGGTTTTCAATTCGCCACTTGCTGCAAGATAAGGAAGCAAGGTAAGATGAATTACCATAGAATTATTTTCGCCGAGCTCCCATCTTAATTGGCGAACACTTTCTATATAAGGCAGTGATTCTATATCGCCCACTGTTCCGCCAATTTCTGTAATGATGATGTCGTAATTTTCTTTGGCAAGAATTTTTATTCTGCGTTTAATTTCATTAGTAATATGCGGGATTACCTGAACGGTTTTGCCTAGAAAATCTCCTTTTCTTTCTTTTTCTATTACGGTTTGATAGATTTTTCCTGTAGTAACGTTATTATTCTGAGAAGTGGCAGAATCTAGAAATCTTTCGTAGTGACCCAAATCTAGGTCAGTTTCTGCGCCATCTTCAGTTACATAACATTCTCCATGCTCATAAGGATTAAGCGTTCCTGGGTCTATATTAATGTAAGGGTCAAGCTTTTGGATGGTTACAATAAATCCTCGGGATTTTAAAAGCAGGCCAAGAGAAGCCGAAACAATGCCTTTTCCCAAAGACGAAGTTACACCTCCTGTCACAAAGATGTATTTAGTATTCTTTTTACTCATTAGATTAGGTTTGTGCAAAGTTAATGGATTTTGACTAAAGTCCCAAAAAAGAAATTTACAAGCCTAAAGAAAATGCACCCCTAAAAATACGCAAAATGCATTATTTAGGGTTTCAGGCACAACTTTTATCTTTATCGCCACACAAAAACACAACGATGAAAACAAATTTCTACTCTTTAATACTTCTGGTATTAATTAAAATCTGCTATTCACAGAATTTAGGCGACTACAGAACTATTGCCTCTGGAAATTGGGAAGACACATCTAATTGGCAAATATTTACCGCTTCAGGATGGACTGCAACCAATCAGTTCCCGGGCCAAACTAATGGAAACTACACCGTCAATATAAATGACACCCATACGATAACGGTAGGAAATTATACTAACGGTAATAACAGCGGCCCAACTTTGACCAAATCTTACAACATTGGAAACTTGAACATTTTAGGGCAACTTACCTTAAATATTAATTTAGAATTAAATAATACAAGTCATCTTACCCTTGATGCTGGAACGGTACTTTGGAACCAAAATAATGTTTACTTAAAACTAAAACAAAACGCAGAGGTAAAAATCATAAATACTGGAAATAACACCTGCACCAGTAGTAATGGGATAAATGGCTTTGGGTTCATTGGAGGAAACTGTTCCAACCAAACATCATTAATAATAGGGTCAATAACCTATACGAATTGTGCAGGCAGTGGTAATTCTATAGCGGGCACTTTTTGTGATGTAAATCAAGCAGGTGGCACTATGGATGCCACTCCCGTAGCATCTTCTACAAGCATTTGTTACAATGCTAATATTAATAACAGCGTTACCCTTACCGCGAACAGTAACAGTAATATTTCTGAGCCCAAAACATACACTTGGTACTTAGATAGTTTCCCATCAAATTTTTCTGGCTTTTCATCTCAAAATAGCCAGACACTAACCATAAACAATTTAATTCCAGGAACCTACACCTTTAGATTAAAAATAAGCATCACAAAATCTGGAATTACTTACAGTGCTGAAGGGCAGGTTACAATAACCGTTTATCAACCCATCACTCCTGGAAAACTCAATGATATAAATTACTGCAGCAAATACAGCTCTATAAAAACACTTACTTTATCTGAATATTATGGAAATATCATTAAGTGGCAAACCTCCACTGATAAAAATTTTCTAAACAATGTAAATGATATATCAAATAACACCAACACTCTTACTATAGATAATATTACAGACCAAGAGCAATATTATAGAGCTGTTCTAACCAATGGAAGCTGCTCCGGATACTCTGCTGTTGCCACTGTTAAAAATACCTTTACTACATACAATGGTAATTGGAGTAATGGCTTACCAGACCTCACAAAAAAAGCAATATTTTTTAATAGCTACACCTTGGCATCGGATTTAAACGCTTGCTCCATAGAAATAAAAAACAATGCAGAAATTACCATACCAACAGGTAAAAACCTAACCATAGATGGAGAAATCGAATTAAATTCTGGGAATATAATAGTAGAAACAGATGCCAATCTCATTCAGATTAATGAATATTCTAAAAATTTAGGCAACATTTTAGTCAAAAGAAAAGCAACACTCAAAAGATTGGACTACAACAATTGGAGCGCTCCTGTAAGCGGACAAAACCTGAGAAATTTCTCTTCAAACACACTAGAAAACAGATTCTATGTACATAATGAAAGCAATGGTTACTACGACGGCATATTTGTAAAAAACCTATATCCTAACAATAGTGTTAGCCTTACTCCTTTAGAAGATAAAAACACCTATATTTTCGAAAAAGGCAAAGGCTATGTTATTAGATCACCAAACAATTACACCACCAATTTTACAACTTTTGATTGGACTTTCACAGGAAACCCTAATAACGGAATCATTGAAGTTCCTATCCATAAAGACAATCAGGGACTTAATCTCATAGGAAACCCATATCCTTCTAATATAAGCTTTGAAGCTTTTTACCAAGAAAACAGCAATTTAATAGAGCCTATTGCCTATTTCTGGACAAATACTAACCCAAACCCAACCATGATGCAAGGTGCAAGTTATGACGGCTCAAATTATGCTATTAGAAATCTTACCGATGGAGTTCCTGCCTATAATCAAGATATTTCTGAAAGACCTACAGATGCAATTACCATTGGCCAAGGATTTATCATCAGAAAGACAAATTTGGGAAATTCTAATTTAACATTTAACAATCGCATGAGAACCCCAAATAAGGGCAGATTCTTTAATGCAAGAACCATGAACGTTGAATCACATAAATATTGGCTCAAATTAATTACGCCTGCTAAAAATTTCAATACTATATTAATTGGATACGTAAAAGGAGCTACAAACGGCATAGACAAAGGATATGACACAGAAGGCATTCAAAAATCTTCTGATATGTTTTACTCTGTACTGGAGGACAAAAAACTTTTAATACAAGGATTGTCAAATACCTTTAGCACGAATGATAAAATTCAATTAGGCGGTATATTTTATGAGCCTGGTAATTATGAAATTTCTTTGGCACAAGTGGAAGGCGTTTTTAAAAATAATCAAAAAATATATTTAAAAGACAAACAAACAAATACTGTCGCTAATCTTTCTGAAAGTTCTTACAAATTTTATTCAAAATCAGGAGAAATTAATGACCGATTCGAAATTGTCTATAAAACAGACGGAACATTAAGTTCCGTAGATATAAATTCAAATAGAAATACTCTTATTTACGAACAATTAGAAGATATAATCATAGAAAATAAAGCAGAAAAAATAATTTCTTACCAAGTTTTTGACGCTTCTGGAAAACTGTTGTACAGCACAAAATTAAACCAGAACAAAGCAGCTATAAACAAAAATAGATTCCAAAAAGGAGTAGTGTTTTTCAGTGTAAAATTGAATGACAAGACCTTCACAAAATCCTTTTTAATTAAATAAAAAACACCGTTTTAAAACAAAATAAACACTATCTATTAAAAAAATATATAAAAATAATAATATAAGATGATAAAAATCATTTGGTTATAAAAATTTTTTTATCTTTGCAGCGCAAACGAACAACGATGAAAAAATTCTTATCTCATTTTTGATGATAGGGTACTCTCTGGTGGCGCAGTCACAAACTTGTACACCTACCAATCAACTCATGTTTTATCAAGACTTTGAGACAAATCAACCCACTTTACCAGAATCATCTAATGTGGGCTTATCGCACCACATTACTGCAGGTCAGGTTTTCGGAACAAAAGCA
The DNA here is from genome assembly GCF_028864635.1 of Cloacibacterium sp. TD35. NCBI lineage: Bacteria > Pseudomonadati > Bacteroidota > Flavobacteriia > Flavobacteriales > Weeksellaceae > Cloacibacterium > Cloacibacterium sp. TD35. The sequence continues at coordinate 416,150 of NZ_CP104850.1, forward strand.
ATGGCAATTCACAATTCAACAACTGCTCTATCAGGAACATATGGCCCTGTGAATGCTTCTTTTGCTACCGATGTAAAAGTATCAATTAACTTTTTACCAATTCTAGTGGGATACAATGGAAACAAAAATTTTGTCTCATTAGGTGACGATTATCTTAGTGTTTTGGTTTCACTAAACAATGGTCAGACTTGGAGCAGAGAAATCGTAATGTATAGTAATGAAGAAGAATTAAAATATGATTTCAGTTCGATTGTTTCACAATCTTTAACCTATAAAGGAACTGGCCTTTATGACTTAATAGCTTTAACAAGCAACAATAAAGTAAATAAAGTTGAACTTTTATTTCCTAATGGCACAGATTTATCAAAACTTGCTATAAGAGTTGAGGGTTTAATTAACAAAAAGAAAAATGACCCAGACAAACACTGGGTTTTTGATAATATCTTCATTGAAGGAAAATTCGTAGAAACTAAAACTTGGAACGGAAGCACTTGGGTAGCTTTATCTAATCCTAAGAAAACACTTCCTCCAACCAGTACAGAAAAAGTTGTAATAGACGCAAACTACACCACTCAAAACAATGGTAGTTTTACCGCATGTGAATGTACAATTAATTCTGGCAAAACATTAACTATTAATCCAGACACTTATGTTTCTGTTTATAACGACATTACAAACAATGGAATTGTAAATGTTTTGGATGACGCGAATCTCATTCAGGTTAATGACAATGGTAAGTTTACAGGAAACCCTATAAAGGTTAATAGATCAACTAAGCTTAAAAAGAACGAATACAACTATTGGGGCTCACCAGTAAGCAACCAGAATTTATTAAGCTTTTCACCTAGCACTTCTACAAGTGGATTTTACACATATAATGAATCTACAGATCTTTTTGCTAGGGTAACTCCTGGATCAAATAGTTTTGCATCAGCAAAGGGTTACGCTATATTAGCTCCAAGCAATTATACAACGAGTTCTAATACTGTATTTAATGGAACTTTTACAGGAACTCCTAATAACGGAATTCAAACAATACAAATTTCTAAAAACAAGAATGGGAATAATCTAGTTGGAAACCCATACCCATCAAACATCAGTTTCAGAAAACTATACGAAGCCAATAGCTCTATTATTGAGCCTATAGCATATATATGGACCAACACCAACCCTAACCCTACTAAAATGCAAGGGTCTAATTACAGTGGAGCAAATTATGCAATTGTAAATCTATCTGGAGGGATTCCTGCACTTAATTCAACAGACAAACCAACTGAGACTATTTCTGTAGGGCAAGGATTTATTATTAAAAAGTCAAATCCAGGAACTTCAAACTTGGTATTCAATAATAATATGAGAATTTCTACAAAAAGTAAATTCTCAAATGCAAGATTACCTCTTCTAGATCAACCTAAAGTTTGGCTTAAACTTACTACACCTGCACAAAACTTTAACACCACACTTATTGGATATATACAAGGAGCTACTGACGATATTGATAACGGGTATGACACTAAGCCAATGTACAAAACGTCTGACATGTTTTACTCAGTTGTAAACAGTGAAACACTTGTTATTCAAGGAAAAAGCAATAATTTCAGCATTGATGACAAAGTTCAACTGGGTGCAGTGTACTACGAACCTGGAAACTACGAAATATCAATTGCTCAAGTAGAAGGAATTTTTAATGGTGCACAAGATATATATTTAAAAGACAATCAGCTCAACAAGACTGTAAACCTTTCTCAAGGACCATATCACTTCCAAGCAGAAACAGGAGTTGACAACACTCGCTTCGAAATCGTTTACAAAACAGATTCTACTCTTGGAGTAGATAACTTTTCTAAAACTAAAGAAACTGTAGTTTACAAAAGCGCTGAAAACATTATTGTAGAAAATAATTCAAACAAGATTACTTCGGTTCAAGTTTTTGATGCTACAGGGAAATTAGTTGCTTCAGCTAAACCAAATAGCAATCAATTCAGCATTGAAAATTCTAAATTCCAAAAAGGATTAGTAATCTTCAAGATAAGTCTCAATGACAAAATAGAAACTAAAAAATTCTTAGTAAAATAAAATAAAAACTCCCGAAATATTTCGGGAGTTTTTTTATTGGTATTCATTTCTTTTTCCTTTCAAAAATTCTGTAAATTGCAACATCATTTATCAATTATAAATCTGTGGCAAAAATAAAAACTGCATACTATTGTCAGAAATGTGGAACGCAATATCCGCAATGGCACGGACAATGCAAAAACTGTGGAGAATGGAATACCCTAGTAGAAGAAATCGTAGAAAAAAAATCTTCTCATTATGACATTCTAGGAAGCGGGAAACAAAAAATCATTAACATTACCGAAGTAGAAACAGGAACAGAAATTCGTCTGAAAACCGTTTCAGAGGAACTAAACCGTGTTTTAGGAGGCGGAATTGTTCTAGGCTCTGTTATCCTCATCGGTGGCGAACCTGGAATTGGTAAATCTACGCTCCTACTCCAGCTTGCCTTGAAAATGAAGAAGAAAATTCTGTATGTTTCTGGTGAAGAAAGTGCTTCGCAAATTAAAATGCGTGCCGACAGAATTACTGACATTCAAAACCCAAACTGTTTCCTCTATACCGAAACTTCTATCGAAAAAATCTTGATGGAAGCCAAAAATCTACAGCCAGATTTGATGATTGTAGACTCTATTCAAACTCTACAATCACAATTGCTCGAAAGTGCTGCAGGAACCGTTTCACAGATTAGAGAATGTTCTGGAGAATTGATAAAATTTGCCAAAGAAAAAAACATTCCTGTTATTTTGGTTGGTCACATTACCAAAGACGGACAAATTGCCGGGCCAAAAGTTTTGGAACACATGGTAGATGTAGTTCTTAATTTTGACGGAGACAGAAATCACCTTTTTAGATTGCTAAGAGCTCAGAAAAACCGTTTTGGCTCTACTCAAGAAATAGGTATTTATGAAATGGTGACTCAAGGTTTAAAAGAAATTAAAAATCCATCGGAAATCTTAATCACCAAAAAATTTGAAGAACTTTCTGGGAATGCAGTTGCCGTCACTATAGAAGGAAACAGACCCATGCTTTTAGAAATTCAGGCTTTGGTTTCTACTGCCGTTTACGGAACTCCGCAACGCAGTTGTACTGGTTTTGATAGCAAAAGACTGAACATGCTTCTTGCTGTTTTAGAAAAACGTGCTGGTTTTATGTTGGGCGCAAAAGACGTCTTCCTCAATATTACCGGTGGAATAAAAACTGATGATCCAGCCCTTGACTTGGCGGTAATTGCAGCAGTATTAAGCAGTAACGATGATTTATCCATTTCAGAAAAATATTGTTTTGCTGGTGAAATAGGTTTGAGTGGAGAAATTAGACCCATTCCTCAAATTGAACAAAGAATTTCTGAAGCAGAAAAACTAGGCTACGAAAAGATTTTTGTATCAAATCTCAACAAAATTCCTAAAAGAAAATTCGGAATTAGAATAGAAGAAGTAAGTAAAATAGAAGAGTTCCACGAAAAACTTTTTTAAAGAACACTAAAAATTTATTTTGCTATTTTGAGCATTATTTTTTCTTTTTTTCAACTCAATAATTTTCATTAAATTTGAAAAAAGGGCGAATAATTAAATTTTCGCTTCTAAATTTTTTAGATTAAATGAATTTCCTTGCACATACTTACCTTTCTTTTACCGACGAGCAAATCGTGGGGAATTTGATTGGTGATTTCATTAAAAATAAAAGTCGAGATCACTTATCAGAAGGGATTCAGCAAGGAATTACGTTGCATAGAGCTATTGATGCTTTTACAGATGTTCACCCAAAAGTTTTAGAAGCAAAAACTGTTTTCCAACCAATTGTGAGGTTGTATTCTGGTGCTTTTGTAGATGTGGTTTTTGATTATTTTTTAGCCAATGATAAAAATGTAAAATCTGACAAAGAATGGCGTGATTTTACCGCTCATGTTTATCAAGTTCTCAATAAGCACGAAGCTATCTTACCTGAAAATTTCAGAAAAGTCCTTCCTAGAATGGAAAAAGACAATTGGCTCTATAATTATCGTTTTGATTGGGGAATGGAATACAGCATTAATAATGTATTGAATAAAGCAAAATATCTGGACAATTCTATTCCTGTGTATGGTTTTTTCCAGCATCACAAAGAGTTTTTGCGCTCTTGCTACGAAGAATTTTTTCCAGACTTACAACAGTTCTGTATTTCCCTGAATGATAATTTTAAAACATCTGATACAGATATCGATCCGGATAGTTTAGTTTAGAACTTTTTCTTTCGCCATTTACAATAATGTGTACAATATTCATTTGATCATCAAAAAAACTGTACAATAGACTCACTGCCGTTTCTACTTTTTTTGGCATTTCTGTCGCTTCAGATTCTAGATAAACATTGACAGATTCTTTATCTTCTTCAAAACCTAAATAATTGATTTTTAGAAATTTATTATTTGATTTCAATTTAAAATATTCTGCAAAATAATTTTCTAGAGCTTGGTCTAATCCTGCTTTACTTTTTTCCTCACCAAAATGTAACGTTTTATTATACTTGGCATTAAGACTATTTTCTAAATCGTCTAAGAAAAATTTGGCAGAAATCTCAAAAGTTTTGGTTTTTGTATTATAATTAATTTCCACCGAACCTACGTGATAAGGATGAATAGGTTTTGCTGAAACTAAAAAAGCCAGTAAAAAAGTAAAAAGTAAGAAGATTTTTTTCATGCGTTTATTATTTCAAAATCTGTTCCGAAATTAATGATTATTTTCGTAACTCAAATTTTAAAACATGCAAGATTTTTTATTTTATCTACAACTAGGTTGGGAACACATCATTTCAAAAGACGCTCTAGATCATCAATTATTCATTTTGGCGCTCATTGCTATTTTCAGTTTTAGAGATTGGAAAAAAGTTTTAATTCTAGTAACTGCATTTACGATTGGGCACTCTTTAACATTGGTTTTAAGCGCATTAGACGTGTTCAGATTTCCTTCTGATTGGGTAGAATTTTTAATTCCTTGCACTATAGTTTTCACGGCTTTAGACAACATTATTTTTTCAAAAAATGAGAAAAAACTAATACAACTTAATTATTATTTAGCATTATTATTCGGTTTAATTCACGGAATGGGTTTTGCCAATTCTGTAAGAATGATGCTCGCAAGTGAACAAGACATTACTTTACCCTTGTTTGGATTTAATGTTGGACTTGAATTAGGGCAAATTGTAGTCGTAGCCATCGCACTATTCATACATTATATTTTCTCAGAGATTTTAAAGCTTTCTAATAAAATTTGGATTTACATTATATCTGTTCCCATCTTCATTTTCGCTCTAAAAATGGCATTAGAAAGGGTTCCATAACCAATTTTATCTGCATAAAACAATAATAACAGTTATTTTTCATAAAAAAAACATGCTTAATTGTAACAAATTTTTATATTTGTTAACAAATCAATAAAATTTAAAAATTTATAATGAAAAAAGTTCTAAGTATTTTTGTTTTTCTTTACGCTTTCGTAAGTACTTCTGCCCAAAATCACCAGAATAATCCTGGGAGCAATCATGGGAATAAATTCGAACAATTAGGTACTATTTTACCTACGCCAAACAGTTACAGAACCGCTTCTGGAGCACCTGGCCATGAATATTGGCAACAACGTGCTGATTATGAAATCAACGCTTATTTAGATGAGGAAAAGCTTAACTTAAAAGGTTCAGAAACAATTACTTATTACAACAACTCACCAGACGAATTAGAATATCTTTGGTTACAATTAGATGAAAATGACACGAGCAACACTAAAGATGCTGGTTATCAATCTTCTTCTACTCTAGCTAAACAAATTTCATCTGATAGATTAAAAGCTACTGAATTACCCGTAAAAGATAATGGCTTTGGGATTAATTTAGAAAAAGTAACTGATGCTAATGGTAATGCGCTTGCTTATGTGGTAAATAAGACCATGATGAGAATAGATTTACCTAAAAAACTAAAAAAAGGTGAAATTTTTAAATTTAAAATTGACTGGAATTATAACATTCCTGACAGAATAAAACAAGGAGGAAGAGGCGGTTATGAATTCTTCCCAGAAGATGGTAATCACCTTTTTACCATGACACAATGGTATCCTAGACTTTGTGTGTATTCGGACAATCAAGGTTGGCAAAATCACCAATTTACAGGTCGTGGAGAATTCACCCTTACTTTTGGAAATTTCAAAGTAAATATGAATGTTCCTGCTGATCATATTGTAGCTTCTACAGGTTCTGGAAAAAATTTCTCAGAAGTTTTAACCGCAGAACAGTTTGCAAGATGGCAAAAAGCTCAAAACACTAAAGAACCTATAGAAATTGTTACACTAGACGAAGCTAAAAAAGCAGAAAAATCTAAATCAAAAAACAGAAAAACTTGGACTTTCGAAGCAGAAAATGTAAGAGATTTCGCATGGACGTCTTCTAGAAAATTCATTTGGGACGCAATGCCTCAATTGATTGAAGAAAATAACAATAAGGTAATGTGTATGAGTCTTTATCCTAAAGAAGCATACAATTTATACAGAAAATATTCTACTAAAGCTGTAGCTCATACGATTAAAACGTATTCAGAATTCACGATTCCATATCCATATCCTGTAGCACAATCTATAGAAGCGTCAAACGGTATGGAATATCCTATGATTTGTTTCAACTATGGTAGAACAGAAAAAGACGGAACCTATTCAGAAGGAATTAAAAACGGAATGATTGGAGTAATTATCCACGAAGTAGGACATAATTTCTTCCCGATGATTATCAATTCAGACGAGAGACAATGGTCTTGGATGGATGAAGGCCTTAATACCTTCGTAGAATATCTTACCGAAGAACTTTGGGACAATAAATTCCCTTCAAGAAGAGGACCAGCTCACACCATTGTGAACTACATGAAATTGCCAAAAGATCAATTAGAGCCTATTATGACCAATTCTGAAAACATTATTCATTTCGGCCCTAATGCTTACGCAAAACCTGCAACTGGTCTTAATATTTTGAGAGAAACCATCATGGGAAGAGAACTTTTTGACAAAGCTTTCAAAACGTATTCTAAGAGATGGGCATTCAGACATCCTGAACCTGCAGATTTATTCAGAACTATGGAAGATGCGTCTGGAGAAGATTTAGATTGGTTCTGGAGAGGATGGTTCTACAGCACAGATGCAGTAGACATAGCCATAGACAAAGTTACTGTTGCAACTCCAGATTTTGATGGACAACCACAAGCTAGAGATTTTAAATATAAAGTAGACGAACCACAAGTAAATGATTTCGAAGATATTTCTAAAATCAGAAATAAAGAGGACAAAAAAATTACTTTCAAAACTGATGAAGATCAATCTTTAAGAGACTTCTATTGGAGATATGCAAGAGGTTTAGAAAAAGTAGACGCTCAAAAAGAATACACCATAAAAGGTGAAGCTCCGAAAAATCTTGACACTAAAGAAAGAGAAAACCTAAAAAATATCACAGGTTACCAAATTGATTTCGCAAACAAAGGAGGAATGGTAATGCCTCTTATTTTAGAATTCACTTTCGAAGATGGAACTAAATTAAACGATAAAATCCCAGCGCAAATCTGGAGACATGACGAGAAAAAAGTTTCTAAAACATACTATTTTGACAAAAAATTAAAGTCAATTCAATTAGACCCAATGTTAGAAACTGCCGATATTGATACAACTAATAACCTATGGACTGCTGATAAAGTTACACCAGAAGGCACTTCTAAATTCCAAGTGTTCAAACAGAACCAAGAAAACAGAAGAAGAGGAGCTGCTGCTGGAATGGTAAACCCAATGCAAGCCGCAGGAAAGAAAAATTAAATCTTAAATAATTGATATAACCCTGAAGCCACTCACAAAATTGAGTGGCTTTTTTCTGCCAAAATTTCACTTCATTTTGAGAAAATCTGCCAAATTATCTTTCAATTTTGAATTTATAATGAAGAATTACTATTGGCACAGAATTGGAGAATTCCATCACAGAAAATTTAAAAATAATTATACATATGTCAGTAAATTTTAAACCATTAGCAGACAGAGTTTTAGTAGAACCTGTACAAGCAGAAACTAAAACAGCTTCAGGAATCATCATCCCTGATACCGCAAAAGAAAAACCACAAGAAGGAACTGTAGTTGCTGTTGGCAACGGAAAACCAGACGAACCTATGACAGTAAAAGTTGGTGATAGAGTTCTTTACGGTAAATATACCGGTTCAGAATTAAAACTAGACGGTAAAGATTATTTAATTGTAAGAGAAGGTGATTTATTAGGAATCATTGGCTAATCCAAGAATCAAGAAATTTTAAAAAATTTAAAAGTCTAGGCTCTTGTGTCTAGTATCTTAAAATCTAAAAATTATGGCAAAAGAAATTAAATTCGATATTGAATCAAGAGACGCCCTAAAAAGAGGTGTTGATGCATTAGCAAATGCAGTAAAAGTAACTTTAGGTCCTAAAGGTAGAAACGTAGTGATAGAAAAAGCTTTCGGTGCTCCTCACGTAACCAAAGACGGTGTTTCTGTAGCAAAAGAAATTGAGCTAGAAGACAAAGTAGAAAACATGGGTGCACAAATGGTAAAAGAAGTAGCTTCTAAAACCAATGACATCGCTGGTGATGGTACTACTACCGCTACTGTTTTGGCTCAGGCTATCGTAAGAGAAGGTCTTAAAAACGTAGCTGCTGGTGCTAATCCTATGGATTTAAAAAGAGGAATCGACAAAGCGGTAACTGCTGTTGTGGAAAACCTTAAATCTCAATCTCAATCTGTAGGTGATTCTGCTGAAAAAATAAGACAAGTAGCTTCTATTTCTGCAAATAATGACGATACTATCGGTTCATTAATCGCTGAAGCTTTCTCTAAAGTAGGGAAAGAAGGTGTAATTACTGTAGAAGAAGCAAAAGGTACTGATACTACTGTAGATGTAGTAGAAGGTATGCAATTCGATAGAGGTTACCAATCTCCATATTTCGTAACGAATGCTGAGAAAATGGTTGCTGAATTAGACAATCCTTATATTCTTTTGGTTGAGAAAAAAATCTCTTCTATGAAAGAATTATTGCCAGTTCTAGAACCAGTTGCTCAACAAGGAAAATCTCTTTTAATTATTTCTGAAGAAGTAGAAGGCGAAGCTTTAGCAACTTTAGTAGTAAACAAATTAAGAGGTTCTCTTAAAATTGCTGCCGTTAAAGCTCCAGGTTTCGGAGACAGAAGAAAAGCAATGTTAGAAGATATTGCCATCTTAACTGGTGGACAAGTAGTTTCTGAAGAAAGAGGCTTCAATATGGACAATGTTACGATTGAAATGTTAGGTAGAGCAGAAAAAGTAACTATCGACAAAGACAATACAACCATCGTAAACGGTGCTGGTAACGAAGAAGAAATCAAAGGTAGAGTAAACCAAATCAAAGCTCAAATGGAATCTACTACTTCTGATTATGATAAAGAAAAACTTCAAGAAAGATTGGCTAAATTAGCTGGTGGAGTTGCTGTACTTTACGTAGGTGCTGCTTCTGAGGTGGAAATGAAAGAGAAAAAAGACAGAGTTGATGATGCACTTCACGCAACTAGAGCAGCTGTAGAAGAAGGAATTGTAGCAGGTGGTGGTGTTGCTTTAGTAAGAGCAATTTCTGCACTAGATAACCTTTCTGGAGCGAATCAAGATGAATCTACAGGTATCAAAATCGTAAAAAGAGCGATTGAAGAACCACTAAGACAAATCGTAGCAAATGCAGGTGGTGAAGGTTCTGTAATCGTAGCTAAAGTAGCAGAAGGAAGCGGAGATTTCGGTTACAATGCTAAATCTGACGAGTATGTAAACATGCTAGAAGCTGGTATTATAGACCCAACTAAAGTAACTAGAGTTGCCTTAGAAAACGCTGCATCTGTATCTGGAATGCTATTAACTACAGAATGTGTAATCACAGAAGTTCCAAGACCTGAAGCTGCAATGCCACCAATGGGAGGCGGAATGCCAGGAATGATGTAATAGCAATTCGCTAAAACAATAAATTTTAAAATCCGTTCAATTTTTTTGGACGGATTTTTTATTTCAAAAATTTTTCAGGAAATTAGACCAATAATTCAAACTAATGAAACACCCAGCTTAAAATGTATTTTACAGACAAAAGCATGATTATGGGTGTTCCATCTGACCATTAAAAACAATAAAAATAATCAGATGAAACCATACATCGCCATCAATGCTTCTGCCGGTTCTGGTAAAACCTACACTTTGGTACAAAGAGTGTTGATGATTTGCCTTGAAAATCCATATCAAAAAGACGCTATCCGTCATATTTTAGCGCTTACGTTCACCAATAAAGCAGCCAACGAAATGAAGGAGAGAATTCTTTCTTGGCTCAAAGAATTTACGCAAGAAAACTACTCTGAAAACAATAAATTGCTCGGAATTCAACAAAAATTTGAAGAGCAAGGCAAGAAAATTACCTTAGACGATTTGCATCAGCGTTCGCAAAAAGTGCTGGATTATATTTTGCACAACTACTCTACATTAAACATCGGTACGATTGATAAATTCAACGCAAAATTGGTGAGAAGTTTTTCTTACGAATTGGGTTTAGCGCAAAATTTTAACTTAGAAATTCAGCCAGAACCTTTCTTGATTGAAGCGGTAGATCAAATGCTCAATAAAATTGGCGAAGATGAACAAATTTCTGAAGCGTTCTTGGACTATGTAAATTACAGCCTCGACCAAAACGAACGTGTAAACATTAATAAAACCCTACTCGATTCTGCTAAAGAATTTGTGAATGATAAACATTATCATTGGCTTGAGCAAAATAAAGATTTTGATTGGAAATCTTACGAAAGCACCAAAAACAACATCAGAAAAGAAATTAAAGAGCTCAAGGAAAGTTCTAAAAAGATTGCCCAAGATTCTTTAGATTTAATTCAAAATAATGGTTTAGAAATCGAAGATTTTGCAGGTGGACAAAAAAACGGAATAGCTATATTCTTTAAAAAATATATTTCTAATTCCGAACCTTTACTTTATGAATCAGAAGAAAAAGAAAATAACACATTAGAAAACTTTCAAAAGGGAGCTTCGGGAAAAGGCAAAAGCAAAGAATCTGAAATCTTCTCAATTCTAGAAACTTTAATTGAAAACCGCAGAAAAATCATTCAAAATTATATTCTCGGAGAGAAAAAAGAGAAAATTTTGCGTGCATTGTTGCCTTTGAAAGTCAATAAAGAAATTCAAGACCAATTGCAACTCATAGAAGATGAAAATGATTTGGTTTTATTATCAAAATTCAATGTACTCATCAACGAAAATCTTCGAAACGAGCCTTCTGCATTCATTTATGAAAAAGTAGGAACACAATTTCAGCATTATTTCTTTGATGAATTTCAAGATACTTCCGCTTTGCAATGGATGAATTTTCTTCCACTCCGCGACCACAATATCGCTACCGAAAATAGTAGTTTTACGTTAGTTGGCGACCCAAAACAAAGCATTTACAGATTCCGTGGCGGGAATGCAGAAATAATGCTGGATATTATCAATAAAAAAGATTTTTCACCCATTGAAGTAGAAATTGAAACGCTTCAACAAAACTTTAGAAGTGCGAAAAACATTGTGAAATTCAACAATGAATTGTATCATTTTTACGGAAGTTACCTGAATGAAGAACACGCCAAATTATTCGGGAAAGATGCTGAACAAAGCGCATATTCAGAAAAAGAAGGTCGAGTAAAAGTTCATTTTTTAGAAAATGATGTTAAAGAAACCTATTACCAAGATTGTACAGAAAAAATGCAACAGGATTTGCAAGAGTGTATCAATAATGGTTTTGAGTTTTCAGACATCACCATTCTTTGTCGAGGAAATAAAGACATTTTCAATTTTTCTAAATTGTTGGGAAACCTGAAAGTGAATTACAAAGGCGAAGAAACGTACATTAAAACCATTTCGGAGAAAGGTTTAACGCTCGAACTTTCGGGAACGCTTCGTGCTTTGATTCAATTTTTATATTGGGAAACGTTTCCTAAAAATAGAAGATTTCTGGTAAAAATGATGTACGAATTAAACAAATCTGGCAGAATAACAATGCAGGATTTTTCGTTAGAAATGAAGCAGATTTTAGACATCGAAAACAAAAAAGACATTGAAATTTTCATCAAAGAAAAATATAAAGTTGCGCTAAAACAAGAAGATTTTCCTCATCTTAATTTGTACAATTTTATAGAATATTACATTCACGAATTTTCGGTAAAAGATAAAGAAACCGATTTCTTGCTTAATTTTTTAGAATTGCTTTACAATTACACCCAAAATGCAGGCGCAACGCTGAAAGATTTTCTCAATTTTTGGGAAGAAGAAGGCAAAAACACGAGCATTCAGGCTTCAGAAAATATAGATGCCATTCAATTGATGACCATTCACAAAGCGAAAGGTTTAGAATTCCCGATTGTATTTCTTCCGATGGAAAATGCGCACAAAGATGGCAAAATTCAGGATTGGTTTTCTTTGGAAGACAGTACAGAACTGAAATCGGTAAATATTGGAGGTTTCGAGAAGAAATTGCAAACCTATGATGAAGAAATTTCTGAATTTAACGAAGAGAATACTTACAAAAACTTCATTGACCGATTATGTCTGCAATACGTTGCCACAACTAGACCTGTAGAACAGTTGTTTCTTTACGTTCAAAGACCTTCAAAAGACAGTAAAACGGGAGTAGAAAAACCATCAAATATTGAAATTTATGAATTTTTAAAATCTAAAAACACAGAAAATGTAGACAGTTTTGATGTTTTTAAAATTGATGAAAATACGCTGAAAAAACAAAGCAAAAAAGAAGAAAAACAACACGTTTCTCAACAGATTTCTTCTTTGACTCAAAAGCATGAGAAATCTGCAAACATTACTATTGCCACACCTTCCAAAAACTACCAAGAAAGAAATGAAAAGGTAAGAAATGGAATTTTCACCCATGAAATTTTAGCAAAAATCAACACCAAAAATGATGTAGAAAAAGTATTGAAATCTTATTTTTTAGAAGGATTAATCACTGAAACTGAAAAATATGAAATCGCCGAAAGGATTTTTGAAATCATTGAAAAACACCCGAAATATTTCTCAGAAAATCAAGAAATTTTAAGCGAAAGAGAATTGATGATTGAAGGGAAAACTTATAGACCAGACAGAATGGTGAAAATAAATGACGCTTGGTTTATCATCGATTTTAAAACGGGAAATCCGGCAGAAAAACATCTAAAACAAATTGATTTATACCAATCTGCAATGGAAAATCTTGGTAGAAAAATTGGTGGAGCTGAATTGATTTATTTGTAACTTCGTGAAAAATTAATACCATGAAAAAATTATTATTTTTCCTTGCTTTGTCTTTTGTTCAAATGAGTTTTGCTCAAAATTCAACAAGCATATATTCCAAAGAAAAAGCGCCTTTAGTGATTGCAAATGGAAACAAAACTTATCTTTATGCCTGTGCCTTAAATGTCAATAACATTTTAACTATTAATGTTTTTAAAGGAGAAAAAGCAACTCAATTATTTGGTGAGAAAGGTAAAAATGGTGTTTTAGAAATGAATTTTAAACCTGAAACTCAATTTTTAAATCTCCAAAATTTTTACACCGAGTATAACATTTCAAAAGCAGACCAATTCTTACCTATCGTTCTCAACAAACATTTCGTAGATGAAAAAGATTATCTCCTTTTAGATAAATCAGCTGTTCTTTCTGTAAAAATCTTAGAGGAACAACCATTTGTAGAACCTGTTCTTTTGCCAAAAGGAAAAGCCATTTATATTGAAGCAATGGAAACAAAATAGTAGAGAAAAAATAATTAAGATGGTTGTATGAAACGTTAAAATCTCGAAACTCGTATCGCCAACCTCAAATCTTTTTCACTATTTTTGTTCAATGAATTCAAACCTCGAACTTCAACTCAAAACGCTTCCTTCAGAACCTGGAGTTTACCGTTATTACGATAAAAACGGACAACTTTTGTATGTAGGAAAAGCTAAAAATTTGAAGAAAAGAGTGCTTTCTTATTTCAATAAAAATCAAAACGGTTACAGAACCAGAATTATGGTTTCTAAAATCGTGAGATTAGAAACGACCGTTGTAAACTCTGAATATGACGCACTTTTATTAGAAAATAATCTGATAAAAGAGCATCAGCCGTTTTACAATGTCATGTTGAAAGACGACAAAACCTACCCTTGGATTTGCATTAAAAACGAAAATTTCCCACGTGTTTTTCTGACCAGAACCATCATCAAAGATGGAAGTGAATATTACGGACCTTATGCTAAAGTTCGTCCAGCAAAAATTTTATTGGAAACAATTAAAAATTTGTATAAAATTCGTTCTTGCAATTTAGATTTGGCTCCCCAAAAAATTGAAGACGGAAAATATAAAGTTTGCTTAGAATACCACATCAAAAATTGCAAAGGTCCTTGTGAAGGCTTAGAAAGCCTGGAAAGTTATGATGAAAAAATAGACGCCATCCGTGGAATTATCAAAGGAGATTTCCGAAAGGCAAGAAAATATTTAGAAGACGAAATGTTTCGTTTTGCTGCCAATTTAGAATTTGAAGCAGCACAAACCGTAAAAGAAAAATTAGATATTTTAGATGATTATCAAGCGAGAAATACCGTTGTAAATCCAAACATAGACGATGTAGATGTTTTCGGAATGACCAGTGATGAAACCGCTGCTTATGTGAATTTCTTCAAAATCAGAAACGGAAATATTGTACAAAGTTTCACGACAGAAATCAAAAAAATGCTGGAGGAGACAGATGAAGAAATTTTGGAAGAAGCTTTGATAGAAATTCGTCAAAAATTTGCTTCAGAATCCAAAGAAATTTTGCTTCCTTTTCATTTGAATATAGAAATCCCGAATATAAAACTCATCGTTCCAAAAGTGGGAGACAAAAAGAGAATAGTAGAACTTTCTGAAAAAAATGCCAAAGAATACAGACTGGAGAAACTAAAACAAGTACAGATTGTAGATCCGGAAAGACACACTACAAGAATTATGGCAGAAATGCAAAAACTGCTCAGAATGCCGGTGGAACCAAGACATATAGAAGGTTTTGACAACTCCAATATTCAAGGAAGTAATCCTGTTTCTGCGTGTGTAGTTTTCAAGGATGGAAAGCCTAGTAAATCTGATTATCGAATTTTTCACGTAAAAACAGTGGAAGGTCCGAATGATTTTGCGACGATGGAAGAAGTGATTTACAGACGTTACAAAAGAATGCTGGATGAAGGAGAAAATCTTCCGCAATTGATTTTGATAGATGGTGGAAAAGGTCAACTTTCGTCTGCGGTGAAAAGTTTGAAATTATTGGGTTTGTATGGAAAAATAACTATTGTAGGAATTGCAAAACGTTTGGATGAAATTTTCTTTCCAGAAGATCCAATTCCGTTGTATTTGGATAAAAAATCTGAAACACTAAAGGTTTTACAGAGAGTAAGAGACGAGGCTCACCGTTTTGGCGTAAAACATCACAGAACGCGCAGAACCAACAACACCATAAAATCTGAATTAGAAGAAATTCCTGGAGTGGGCGAAAAAACGATAGAGCTCCTTCTGAAAAAACTAAAATCCGTAAAACGGGTAAAAGAAGCCAACCTAGAAACTCTGGAAGAAATTCTTGGGAAAGCAAAAGCTAAAGTAGTTTGGGAGTTTTTTAATCAATAAAAAAAGCATCAATAAATTGATGCTTTTATTTTTATTTTGCTGTAAAAATTTCTTTCTTATAATTCCCATCACTGGTTGGGATTTCTATCACTAGATTTCCGTTTTCTGAGTAACCTAAAGTAGAAGTTCCGTTTTCTAAAGTGACTCTGTAAACATCTGCCTTTGTAGTATTTTTAAACGTAGCAAAAGGAACAGAACTGCTAGAACTTACCAAGATGAATTGGTCTTTAGAAATTTGTACTTTTTGAAAATTTACACTTCCGTTAGAATATAATTCTGTTTTTTTAGATGCTACACTTGTGTTTTCTGAAGATCCAATTGGCTTTATCTCTTGTTTGTCAGTAACTTTAGGAACTTCTGAGTGAATAGTACCCTTAATATCAATAGGTTTAGGATTACTAACTGCAATATTTTCTAATGAAGTTTTCAAAGCATCTTGATAACCTAAATCGAATTCTTTGTACATGGAAGTAGCCTTGATTTCAAAAACTAATTTTTTTTCACAATCAAAAAATTGTAGTTTAACTCTATTTCTAAACATATTAGAATCATTAAGCAATTCTGCACTTAAAACTTTACAGAGATTTTGTCTCAATTCTAAAGGCCAATTCACTAATTCTTCTTGTATCACTTTATACTTTTTCCCTTCTAAAGCTTTTTTCAAAAGGGTATTGAGATTATATTCATTTGCTTCAAAATCTTTGAATTTTTTGGGAACATAAATGTATTCGTAATCGGTAATATTTTGAGCAGAAAATATCAGGGTGAAAAACAAGAAAGCAAGTGCAAATGATTTTTTCATTGTGAGAATTTTTAGTGAAGTAAATGTAAAAAATAATTAAGTTCTAATGAAATTAATTTTCTGAAAAACGTGCTTACGAAGAAATGTAAGTGAAAAATAGCCCTGATTGAGCCTTTGTTTGAGCTCTTTTTGTTTTTATAGATTCCTCGACTTCGCTCAGAATGACAAAAAACAAAAAAGCGAGTGGCGAAAGCAGGTGAAAATGTAATTATAAACTGAAAACAGGTTGCTTCTAATATCTAAAATCCCTCATATCCAGTTTCAGAGAAAAGAAATTTGAAAAATAATTACTACCACCAATTCCAGTATTGGTGATGGCGTAATCTAGGGTAAGTCCCTTGTATTTGATACCAATTCCGGCGCTTGGTTGCATAGAAACTTTGCGTTTTAGGTCTTCGATATCGGTAACAGTTTGAAATCTATTGAGACCAGCTCTTACAAAAATCATTTTCTGGAAACTGAGTTCCGCACCAATATATGGCGAAATACTCGCAAAATCGGTAGAAATTACTGCGGCGGTTTTGGCAAAATCTACATTAAGACCAGCTTCTGGCAATAATTCTAAATCTCTATTGATTTCAAAATTTTTTGAAACGCCTAGATTCAATTTAGGCATGGTAATTTCCATTTTATCTTTTGGAGCGGGATTGAATTCTTCTCCATTTACTACTGCTGACAATTCTTTTTGGTTGATGCTCCAAAAATTCACTGTAGTAGTGGCATCTCTCAACATTGCTCCAAATTGGTAACCAGAATCCGCACGATAAATGGCTCCTGCATCAAATCCAAAACCAAAACCATTGGCAAATTTCCCAATATTTCGGTAAACGATTTTGGCATTAATTCCCACGCTTAATTTTTGGTTTCCACCAGGGCGAAAAGCATAAGAAATAATTCCTGCATAATCCGAAGTGGAAAATTTAGAAATTTTATCATAATCGATATTCCCTTCGGAATCTATCATCTGAGTAGTGTTCAAAATATTATCAACTCCCAATCTCACAATAGAAATTCCCAAAACTCCGTCTTTAGAATCGAGCGCTTTGGTAAAAGAAATATAATCGTATTTAGCAATAGATTCGAAATATTCTGCGTGCATTGCTGCGCCTTGCCAATCGCTTTCTACTTCTGTCAAACCAGCAGGATTCCACATAGGTGCATAGACATCATTCTGATTAGAAATCACAGCTCCTCCCATTGCTAAACCTCTGGCTCCAGCTCCAATGTTAAGAAATTCGTTAGAATATTTTCTGACGATTTGTGCGTTGCCAATAACTGACAAAAAGGTTAAGAGAAGTAAATATTTTTTCATCAAATTTGTTTAATATCACTCTTGAGTGTTTTCTAATGTTACTTCTTTGGAGTTTTTTCTGGCTTTAATGACTCCATTAATAACAATTGCTAAAATCATAACCAAAGAGGCTCCATAAAAAACGGCACTCATTTTTTCTGATTCTCCAAAGATAAAAAATGCCAATATAATTCCATAAATAGGCTCTAAATTCACTGTAAGAATAAGAGTAAATGGTGAAATATACTTCATTAAATTTACTGACTCAAACATAGGATATGCTGTAAAAACACTCGCCAATAAAGTTAATAACGCTAAATCTCGATAACTTATTTCGCCAATTTGAGAAATTTGTCCAGAAAAGACATAATACAAACTTATCACCAGCCAACCTCCGAAAATTTCATAGAAAATAATATTTCCAGATGATGTTTTGCCATATAATTTTCCGTTAAAAACTGAAAAAATCGTTCCGAGTAAAGCACAAATTAACCCGTAAATAATTCCTAATTTATACTGAAATTCTACTTTGAAAATTAAGGAAATACAAATCACTATCACCACTCCCATTATAATCTCCGAAACATCTATTTTTCTTTTAAAAATAAGAGGTTCTAGTAGTGCGGCAAACAAGGTAGATGTTCCCAGACAACTCAGTGCAATAGATACATTAGACACTTTAATAGAACTGAAAAAAAACAACCAGTGAAATGCCATTAAACTACCTACTCCTACTAGTTTCAAGAGCATTTTTTTAGAAACTTTTATGTTGTCTTTTTTGATAATTCTAATAAATAGATAAAGAAAAACCGAAGCAAAAAGCATTCTATAGAAAACCAAAACTTCTGCATTCGCATGAATCAGTTTTCCCAAAATTGCTGTAAATCCCCATAAAAAAACAATCAGATGTAGCCTAAAAGTAGAATTTTTATACATATCACAAATTTTCAGTACAAAAATATCATTAATTTTCTATTTATCACTGGGTTTCCTCAAATCATTCCTATAA